>CAISVS010000082.1 GCA_903889015.1 uncultured bacterium
TAACAAGTTCGCCATAACCAACTTGTAATGTTACGTCCGTTACTGGGCTGACCATAGTCGAGCCGATTTTATAAACCTTGGATATACCAAGTGTCTCGATTATTGGAGCACTAAGCTCATGTTCAACTGATTTATGATTTTCAATATCTTTAATCGGATTCTTCATTTTTTACAGCCTCATTAATCTTGATAATAGATTTACGACGCTGTCAAAGACAGTAATTTCTTTATCTGGAGTCACAATTGTAGTTGGATTACCATAGACAGTATTGCCGTCAAGGTCACGGGATATAATTTGAATCTTGTATATTGACGCCAAATCTAGTCCCGAAATAATCGCAATATGGCTTGTTGTTGGTTCAGTTGAAAGTGGCGTCTTATTATCAAAACCAGTTGAACCATATTTACTATACTGTACTTGCGAAGTCGCTGGCTCGTCCGTTTTCCATGAAATAATCATCTGGCCTTGTTTACCTGAAACAGATTCTACCGTACTAACACTTATACTTTCGGCGCTTATAACTGGCGGCCTCGTATCAAGCTGCGAATGCCACTGCTGCTGCAGAGCAACTGTCACGTTACCATATTGATCACGACCTTCTATCGATATAGTGTAGTCCGTACTACCGGCCAAGTTTTGCAATATTATGCTGTGGTTTGTTACTAATTCACTAGTTGATGCCTCTTGTTTGGTACCATAGCCTGAATAGTAAACCGTCGAACTGGTTGGAACATTCGTTTTCCATGTCACGTTAACAGCGGTTGTTGGCTCATCAGCCAAAGGTTGAAACCTAACAGTATTTACTACTGGTCGAGCAATAGTACTAAACGTATAGTTATCACTAAATACACTACTTGATAATTCAGTCAAAGAAGATATCTTGAAATTATAAAGCATACCACTATCAAGACCTGTCAATCGAATTGTATGTTGCGTCGAAAATCCAGTTTGATTATTTTCTATCAAAAGTCCATAACTCATAGTTGGACCGTATTCAACTCTTGGTCTAGTTGGCACACTCGACTGCCAAGATATGACTACCGAGCTAACAGTAATATCACTTGTAGTTACGTTGAAGATTCTAGCGGCATCGGCTGTTTTAAACGAGAAGATTGATGAAATTGAATCTTTAATATCGTAACTTCGTTCATTATCAAAACTTTGAATTCGATAGAAATACGTTGTTGATGGTTGCAGACCGGTCAATGTGACTTTGTGGTCACTAGCTAATATCAACGAGCCTTTACTTTGTGTTAAATCAGTCGGATCAACCCCATAATAGATGAAGCTAGTAGAGTCACGATTAGTCACCCAACGAATATCAGCCTGATTAAAATCTGCTTTTGATTCTGGTTGAACGATTGTTTTTGGCGGCGTTGGATATACCCCCTGAGGTGAACGCGCCACAATACCCGACGCACCACTACGGTTATCGACATCATCAGCGGCGCGGACACGATAATAATAGGTAGTATTTGAAGTTACGTTTAAATCAACAAAGGCACGACTACTTGAACTACCAATATAATCAAACACCCGACCATCCAACGATCGTTCAACGATATATTCTACAATACCAGTACCAACAAAAGTTGGTTGATCCCAAGTTAAAGTCAAAGTCCATCTGTCAGTCGACCGGTCTGAAGTATCCACAACCGATAAGTTCAGAGGTATACCAGGCGAAGATGTATTAGCAATGAAGTTGGCCGACGCAAAATTAGTCCAATCAGCATTACCTGCTTCATCTTTGGCAACAACGTATATGATATTTACACCCTTTTGAGTAGCAGCCTTGAATGCTGGTATATACCTATCATTCGTACACGTCGTATTTAACGGCGAAGGAATAATATTGATACTATAACAGTACTGTAACTTTTCAGAGTTACCAGCATAAGTTACCGGAAAATCCCACAAGAAGGTAAACAAGCTATTCGTTGAGACTGGTGGCACTGCTCGCAAGTTTGTGACCTGAGTTGGGGCATCAACCGTGTAGTAATACGACGCACTGGTATAATATGGCGAATAATTACCGGCAATATCATAGGCGCGAACATAGAACACGTTGGTGCCATTTCGATAAGCGGCCGATAAATTGCTAATCGAAGTACCATCTTGGCATATCTCACTGGCAAATGGGCCAGAAGTTGCACCAGTTAGGTAACAATAGCCAGCAATGCCTGAATGCTGATCATAACCGTTTGGCCATACAAAACTAAAATTATTGATTGACGTAAAGCCAGACGGATCAACCGAAATCAAACTCGGGTTAGTCGGCGCAATGTTATCAAACTTATAGGTAAACGGCGCAAAAACAGTATTATCAATATTCCCAGTAACGTCTTGGGTTTGAATACGCAGATATTGCAAACCGGGGTTAGAAAAATTAGCTTGATATTCAGTATTTGTCACAAAAGTACCAGAAGTCCGTGGTGATGCAGTATCATCAGGTCCAAAATAAACCCAATAACCACCAATATTTGACCCCAATGGACCATCGGTTGCACCACCAGCTTCACCTGGATCTGGCCAATCAACAAGTGGCTTATCATAATTTTTCCATTCATTACTATGCAATTGAGTCGTCTTAGTGTTATCACTATAAACTAGCGCTGTCGTTGGATTATTAGGTGGCGTTACATCATAATAATAATTAACCTTATAGCCATTAATAACTGGCGTGTATATATTATCAGATGATTCCAAAATAAATTTTACCTGCAAAGAATGTAGTGTGGGTGAATTTATTTTTGCTTCAAAACTGGTTGAATATATTTTAGCTGGATCAGTTAATAGCCAGTCATTCCAAGTTACACCGTTATCACTAGACGAGCGAGTCCATATCTCGACAGTCGTATTAATTGGTATCTGGCCGTCAACATGGATGCCAGCATAATCATATAAACCAGCAAAATTCATAACGTCTGATATATACTGGCCCCTACCACCAAAACTGGTTGTCGTGCTTGGATAATTGAATTGCCAGATTAATGGATTGCTGTCACCAGGCAAAACTACCGCGTAAGAATCATTAACTTTTAATGCCACTGCACCGTAATTAAAGTACCCAGGAGCATCATTACTGGTAGTCCAAACATTAGTTCCAATATTATAAATATAACTTTCTTTAGTGCCATTTCCATGTTGAACATATATGATTCCATCCTTAATTGTCATTGTAGATCCATAAGTAACGGTCGCAGGCAACAAAGCTAAAGTCGACGTCCAAGTATTGCCAGTGATGTTATACCTATAAAAGTTCTTTGTAATGTTGCCAGCAATCACATATATCGCATTATTGGTTGAATTATAAACAAATGACCCATTCAAGATATTAGCTGGCGCATCAGCCATTTTTGACCAAGTTCCACCACCACTAGATGGAGTATACAGATATAGTGTTTTGGTATTGCCAATGAAAACATAAAACGCTGTGCCGCTACCGTTAAGCACTAAACTGGTTGGACCAGGGCGGTAGACATTAACTGGCGCATCTGTCATACGCTTCCACTGCATAGTTTGCTCATCGTATTTATACAAATTTGGAGTGCTTTTGCCTGCCAAATAATATACTTCGCCATTTAAGCAGCCCAGTGAACCACCAACACCAATTAGCGGTGGTGGTGTAAGATAGACTGTCGCCCCAGTTTGATAATCAAATTTCACAAAACTAGAAAAGCTACTGGCTGATTCAGTACCATTACCTAAAGCATAAATATATTTACTACCATCATAAACCGCAGTTGTTGAGCTACTACCAGCCCATATTCTCTGACTGCTGGTCTGTGAATAGTTCTGCCGAAGTTCCATACCAATCTGGACTGAATCTGGAGTTACTTTATTAGTCCATGTGTCGTATCGAACCATAGCCTGCAACCATGATGTACTTTGGCCTGGCAAGACATAAATATACCTTTTACTGTCAGACGCCACTGTTCCCCAGATGATTGGGATTTTCAGATTTCCCACCTCTGACCAGCTATCCGTATCGACGTTATAGCGAATAAAGCTCTGCTTGTCATTGCGCTGCGCATCACCGTAACCTTTACTTAAGAACATGTAAATGCTATTACTACCAACACCAGCAATCGAATCTACAACGTTAAATGATACCAACGGTGGTTCAGCCAATTGTCGCCACGAATCATTCAATATACTGTATTTTTCAAAGTTAAGCCTTGCGCCAGTATAACCAGAATAAGCGTATACCGTATCGACACCGTCATACCACAATCCCGATGATCCATAAGTGCTGTTAGTTGATGATGGTAATTGATTCATCAACGCAAAACTATCGTCAGCTGTATCATAAATATAAAAGTTACGACCGCCACCAAAAGCCATAGCATAACGACCACCGCCAATATATACCATTGACGTTCCTATATAACTTAGCTGTGGTAATTGGACTATAGGAACAGTCCATTGGTTGCTGTTAATATCATATTTATAGAAATTTGACGTGCTGTTGCCTCTAGTTAAAATTATCGTATGATCGCCATCAAACGATATAGCACTATAGTATGTTATTGCTGGTACTGGCGCCATCGTATCCCAACGTCCAGATATAGTGTTATATCGATAAAACGTATTCGTATTTTGTCCACGGGCCACAAAAACATAATCTCCAACTACCACGGCTGCTGCACCATACATCGAATCAGCTGGCATCGTTAATGGTCCAGTCGACCAAATGCCATTAGTTTGATTATTAAGCGACATAAAGTTATTGCTGACCGTTAGGTTGGTATTGGTACCAGCGTTAAAATCATTGGCTGATGTTTTGACAATTGATCCAGGAGGCGACACAAAGAAGTATGCATAGCTGAAATAAGTTTGAGCATCAGATATGTTACCCTGTTTGTCCTTTACTTTCATTCGCAAATAGTAAATCTGACCGGCAGTCATCGGCGTCGTTACAATATAGTCTGAATTAGTCTGGAAGTTGCCATCAACAACTGGATCGGCCGACGAATCAAGACCATAATATATATAATATCCATCTATTCCAGATCCGTTATCATAAGCACCTTGCCATGAAAAATATGGCTTAGTATATTGATAATTTCTACCCGAAACAATTGCCGTACCATTATCTTTTTGGCTGTAAGCGTCAAATCGACTTGGAGGCATTGGCGCAGTTGTATCTTTGGTGTAATTAACACCAATATTAGTCACAATTGGCGTCACTGTTCCGTCACCGATTAATTTTATTTTCAATTGAATATACCGATTAATTGGCGAATTAATCGCTCGTCCAGCGGTTTGTAGCCAGTTACTCCAAATTACACCATCTGAAGAAGTTCGAGTATAAAATTCTACTGTACCACCGCCTGTGACATCAGCATCGATATTGCCCCAAGCTTCGGCATAAGTCATGTCATATGTCTTTGAATACCAATTACCTTCTTTAACATAAGCTGCAGTTGACGGTGACCATTCCCAAATATCCGACCATGATGGACCTTGAGAAACATGTAAGTTATTATTCACGGTATCATAATAACCAGTTGCTGCGCCACTATATCCTGGCAAATCAGCAATTCTTTGCCAAGTGTCGTTTGTTGTGTCGTAACGTTGAACTAATCGTCCAATAGTTTCACTATTATCAGTCCTAAAACAGATATATAGGTAACGAGTGCTATCACTAATATTAAATCCGCCTGTTCCAACTGATCCACTAGGCATCGAATTAATATATGAATGGACCTTAGTGTCCATATTATATTTCATAAATATACCGCTATCACCACCTGCTAAAGTATAGATCGTACGACCAATCCTCGACATACCACCACCAGTATTCACATTATAAGGGAATACACCTAACGTCTCCCACGTATCTGTTGCAATGACGTAACGATAAAAGTCCGTTCGACCACCGCCAAAATTGGCGTACAGATAGCCATCACCACCATCAATAATTGAAGACCCAGCCCCAAAATCCTGAGGTGCATTTGTTAGTTTAACCATAATATCAGTCAACGGATCGTAGCGACTAAAGTTAGCTGGCGCAACTCCAACCAAATATAAATAACCACCTTTATAAATACCTGTTGACCCAACTGATGTACTAGATAATGCTGGTACAGCGCCAACAGCTGGTCGATAAGCAGCTCCAAGTGCAGTTATAGTATTATTAACCGGCATTGTCGTAAACGTATGAACACGATAGCGTTGACCGTTCACCCCATTAGTACCATTACCAACATACTCCGTAATCGTTCCGCCAGTCGCCACAATGTCATTAGCACCACCAATAGGATACCGGACAACAACGATACCCGAACCACCATCACCGCCTTTATTTGTGTAGTTATAGTGTGACCCGCCACCGCCACCGCCACCAGTACTAGCACCAGCGTTACCACCTGGAGTATTTGTCTGGGCGTTAACCACGCCACCACCGCCAGGTGATCCGTTATTCAAGCCAGCACCACCGCTTGTTACACCAACCGCGCCACCGCCACCACCACCATTGCCACCATTACCACCAATCACACTGTATCCAGCGCCACCGCCGCCACCACCCCAATAGTATGACGTTCCAAGAATTGAGTTTTCTAAACCGACACCACCATTAGCCTTAGCATTACCACTGGCACCTACGCCACCAGCACCACCGCCACCACCCGAGTAATATTGATTACCTTGATAGCCACCTCGATAGCCCTGTCCAGGGATACCAGCACCAGCGCCATAATAGCCCAACGCCATATTGTTGTTATTATATCCACTTGACCCGCCGCCCGATCCACCAGAGGCGCCATAATGAAGTCCTGTACCGTAATCGTTATAAGTCACACCACCCCAACCACCGCCAATTGCAGTCATTGATCCAAAGACTGAATTCTTTCCATTCGTACCAGGTATAGACGGATGCACGCCCGTACCAGCTGGCGCACCTTTTCCACCAGCTCCAACTATCACACCATACGATTGCGCCGAAACAGAATAAGCGGCATTGTAAAGCACACCACCGCCACCGCCACCGCCACCCATGTTTGTTCCGCCACCGCCACCGCCAGCTACAACTAAAACACTAACGGTTGAATTAGTTGGTGCCGAGGTAATCGTAAAGTTATTGTTTGCTTGATAATTATATCGATAAATATAGTCATATCCATTCCAACCACCAACATAATACATATCACTGTTGGCACCACCGATTATTTGACGAGTTGACCGGCCCGACGTTACCGACGTATCGAGTAGCGATGCTTGGCCCCACTTATCATTAGGCACATCATAACGAATCAAGCTTAATAATCGATCGTATCCCATTAATGTATATAAATATTTTGATCCATCAGTCACAAGTGCCATTGGGTGCTTACGCTCTTGTGATGGCCCCGGTACGGTACCTAAGTTTTTCCACACTGCCGAAGCTAGATTGTACTCAAACAAAACAACGCCTGAATTTCCAATGACCGAGTTTTGTAAAGCATAAACCTTATTATTAGAATAAACTAACGAGTCATAAGAAGCACTAGCCGACACGTCAGCATTTGGTAAATTTGTCCATTTATTTTGGACCATATCATATTTTTTAAACTCACTTGTATTATTGTCTAATCCATAAATCGTCGTGCCATTATCAAAGACTAACGATATACCATAACTAACACTAGTTTTGTTGACGTAAGTATCCATTAATTGCCATGAATTATCGGCCACCGAATAACGATAAAAAGATGGGATCTGAGTGCCTCTCATGACATACACATATTGGCTTGAGCCAATATTTGCAAAAACACTTGACGAGATATTCGATAAGGTACTTGGCATGTCTTGCAATTTAGACCACTTATTAGAACTGATATCATATTTAAACATATAACCGGTATAATCATACTGAGCGCCACCAGGCATAAAATACATTGTTTTGGCATTATCATAAACTAATTGTGTACCGTATTGTCCGCAAGCCGTTGGTGGAACCGCCAATTCCTGCCATGATTTCTTTTCAATAATATATTTCGAGAACAAACATTGCAGGCCATAGTTACCCATGACATATATCGTGTCGTTCGGACCATAGACCATTTGACTGTATGAATCAATCGAAAAAGGTGGCGTTTGTAAACCACTAGCCGTCGCCGTATTCCAACTACCAACAACACCGTTTTGAAGGCTTAATGACGTTGCGCTATTTTGAAGACTAATATTACCAAATTCTGAATAACCAGATTTTAAATCATCACTCGACACACTCACTCGACTGGCGCCAGCAAAATTATTATAAGTCAGCCAACCAATCATAATTATTGCAACAATTCCCAATGTCACGACTAATAATCTGTGAATCGTTGTCGATGATTTTTTATACATATTTACCAATCGACTAATAAATGAATTATACGCCAACTGATACCAATACTTACGAATTCTTATCGATAGTTTTATACGGAATTTTTTATTTGATTCTGATCGATTTGTCATAAGAATTTTATAAATCCTGCAATTAAGAACGCTAGACCAGCAAATAACAAACCAATAATAAGAGCAATGAATAACGCGCCAAATATCTTACCCCGTGCATACGGGTTGCGCCCAATTGCCACAATAGCTGTTGAAATTGCCTTACCAAATCCGATTGCTGCCGCCACAAAGCCAAATGACGCTACCGCTGCGGCTGCAATGTTTTTAGTTGTCTCAGGGAAACTAGCCGACACACTAAACAGAGTATTGACGAAATTTGCAATCGATTGACCAACACTTGATACAAAGTTAAACATTTGACCCAAAATATTGCCATTGTTGACAGTCATGGCATTACTGCTCTTCTCGATATTAATGTTATCACTTACCCCATAAAGTTTTTGACCGGTTGCGCGAACAATAGTCATAGCGTTACTGCTGTTAATTTTTATATTACCCGTCCAAACACCCTTCACGAATCCACCTGTCGTACGTGGCGAAATCGAACTAGTTGAATCACTTAGTTCAATCGGACCAGCAAAGTTCTCATTCACATTTCCATTACCATCATAAGCTGTTAATGACACTTCAAATTCCTGTCCGGCTAATACTTTGTCTGATGCCGTATTAACCGCAATATAACCCAAAGGATTTGGTGTAACTGATATATCAGTCGACGTTGTTTTGGTAATTAGTTTTGAAGTTTGAGTCGCCGTCACTTCTATCGAACCACTAGTCGGCTTATCAGCCGCTGTGAAAGTTGTTTGCGAACCGCTATTCAAGCTAACATCGCCGCCCGTTGACTTCCAGTTGTAAGTTAATTCGTTTGATGCTATTTCTTGATTATATTTATCAACGGCTTTGACAGAGAAAGCCAAA
>CAISVS010000083.1 GCA_903889015.1 uncultured bacterium
AGGTTTGATACTATAGTTTATGTATCTCGCGCCGAAACTAAATAAATAAAGGTCGGAGCGCGTGAGATTGTACGTAGTACAAGGAGAGTTCACAAGCCAATAGCCGTCGAATTTGTGTCGTCAAGACGCAAAAAGATAGCAGTGGATGTGGTGCCTGCCGAATGGCAGCTGTATATTGCACAGTAGAATCAGAGTCTTCTGATTCAAATCCACCCCGTCGAAAGACTGGGTAAAAAAAACGAAAGAGCACCCCAAGGCACCGGGGTGTTCTTTTATATGTTAGGATTATTTTATTTCGTTGTGGCTGGTAAGGCGATGCCGGCTTTGGTTAGCTCGGCGTTAATGGCGGCTTCAAGTTTCGTACTGTCACTCCATACTTTTCCATCCAGCAAAGTGCCGTTTAGGAAGAATGTTGGTGTGCCGTTAACGTTTGCTTTTTTACCTAGGGCATAGTCGTAATCAATTTTATTGCCGACTGAAGTTGAATTAGTTGTGCCGGCGATATCGGCTTGGAATTTTGCTAAATCAAGTCCAAGTTCGGTCGCATAACCCTCGAAGAATTTAGTGCGTTCAGTGCTTGAAAGGTTAGACCAACTGGATTGTGATTCATAAATTTTATTATGCATTTCCCAATATTTGCCCTGCAGACCAGCAGCTTCGGCGGTGCCAGCAGCGGCTTTGGCGTTGGCATGGAGTGAAGTGATAGGGAAATTACGGAAAACGAATTGCAATTGATCGGCATACTTTTCAATCATAGCCTTGATTTGTGGGTGGTATGTACCGCAAGCAGGACATTGGAAATCGCCATATTCAATTAGTGTGACTGGGCTGCCGACTTTGCCAAAAGCGTGGTCGCCAATATTGCCATCTTGGCTGTTGGCGGTTTGAACTATATTTAAGTCTACTTTACTGACATCTAGTTTTGATCCGCCTGAAAAAACAACTAATGACGTTAAGATGCCAATTGTAAGCGCAATGAATATAATCCAACTTTTTGTACTCAAAATATTCTCCCTCAAATAAATTACTGTATCTATTGTACCAAAAAGCAAGTTTACATAACAGCTTTCCCCGAGGAGTGTCCCTTAAGGGTCTCTGTGATGCGTGGCGGCGGTTAATAATGTACAATAGAATCAATATGATTACGTTTTTAACTGTTCTTATTTTGACAATCTTAATAACGTTATTATTAGTGGTTGCCATGCGACCATTTCAAAGTGAGTATAGTTTATTTGAATTACAACATCGTTCAGAGGCTGGCGATCGAGAGGCAAAAAGGGAATTAAAACGCCAAGAACATATCGATGATATTCTGTCGCTGCAGCGCGTTACGGTGGCAATACTGCTGATTGTGATAACTTCATTGAGTGTAGTGGTTTGGGGTTGGTTGGTTGGTATTATTGTTGCGGTTGTTGTGGCCCTAGAATATGGTGCCGTAGCGCGACTAAAATTTATTATTAATTTAGCCGCAAAAGTTTATAAAAAGATTGAAAAAAGCCTAATTAAATTTATTAACAATGTACCGATATTAATTAAAATGGTTCGAAGTGTATCAGGTGCTGATAATAGTGTAAAACGATTAGGTTCAAGATACGAATTGCAGAATATTATTAACGAATCAATGGATACTTTGACGACAGATGAAAAGAATTTGATTGTCAACGGACTATCGTTTAATGATGAAATTGTTAGTCAAGTTATGACACCTCGCGACTCGATTATTAGCATTAATAAATCAGAGTTTTTGGGCCCATTGGCGCTTAATGATTTACACAAAGCTGGCCATAATCGTCTGCCAGTTATTAACGAAGATATTGACCATGTAATTGGAATTTTACACCTTAATCGGTTATTTACACTGGATGTTAAGCGGTCAGTTACGGCTGAAAAGGCGATGGAGCCAAGTGTTTATTATATTCGTGATAATCAGACATTAAATCAGGCGTTGGCGGCGTTTTTAAGCACTAATGACGATCTGTTGATTGTAGTTAATGAAGCCCGCGAAACGGTTGGCTTGTTGACTTTGCAGGATGTGATTGAGGCCTTGTTTGGTCGCAAGATTGTTGATGAATTTGACGATCATGATAATTTACGGTCAGTGGCTGGAAGAATATAAAAATACTTAAACTCATTCCGCGGGTGACGTTCGTCGGGGTGGCCCCAATTTACTACAAAATGGTAATCCATTTTTATAAATTAGGGGCGGAACGGACGGCAGGACCCGAGGGGGTTTAAGGCCACAACTAAATTAGTCTAGTTTTAAAGAGGTGTAAGTGCTAGAATAGACCTCAAGATGATAATGAAGTGGTCAAACGGCGATAATAACCAACGGGTCGGCAACTAGCCGGTGTGCTAGTTGTGTCATCG
>CAISVS010000084.1 GCA_903889015.1 uncultured bacterium
CTTACTTTGACACACTGAGCAGTACCTGAAACCATACTTTTTTGAGTTATTATTCATCTAACTAATGTCCTACGACATTACTTAGGAGTCAATAACAGAGGAAATTAGGCTAAAAAAGCTCCACGTTTTTGCCTATAACTCCTTTTTTGTAAATCTTAATTATTAAACAACTCCTTTAGCTTTTCTGTCAGTATGGCTTCCTCGTTACTACCTACCGTACTAAACCTAACAAGCGGAATGCCTGCATCATGTAATAATTTATTCTTTATTAAATCACGCTCATGCTGTTTTGTCGCACTGCTATTGCCCGCTCTGTGATATGCATAGCCATCAACCTCTACGGCAAGTAGAGGTTGCTTTGACACCTTACTAAATACAACAAAATCAACCCTCGTCCAATCATTTTCAGCATATTCACGTTCACGATCTTTCAGATTGCTGATGTCGATTAGCATTTTGATAGGATATTCTATTTTTGTGCTAAGATTCGTGAAATTGTTATCTTTATATATTTTGTCCAGTAAATCAAACATTAAATCTTCAGCCGGAGAAGAACCTCGTCTTATCTTCTTAGCTTTTTGCTCATAATAGCTCGAGTAAAGATAGTCAAAAATTGAACGCGTAGAGCTATTGGTAATCTCATAATTGTTATAGCGGATATAATCAACCAATTCATCTATGCCGGTATGAGAAGAATTATTATTTCCATTAGTAACTATTATTAATCGTTTTTTAGCCCGAGAAACAGCCACATTCAAGCGGTTCGGATTGCTAGCAAAATCACCAATTTTATTATCGACCGTATTTATTATAATAGTATCACGCTCGCGACCCTGAAATTTATCGACCGTTGCAGCTAGGGTGGCCTTGTTGTTTAGTAAATCACTTATCGCCTTGGCTTGATTTTTATATGGAGTCACTATTCCAACACTACCATCTGATAGATTTAAACCCTCTATTGGCACAACCTCATTTATTGTCACTTCTAATTGTCTATTATTAATGTGGTCATTTCGCGCATGATTACCTTGAGCTGTTTCGTAAACTCTTAAAGGTATGTCAGCCGTTTCAGTTTCTTTTGTTAAGATTATTAACTGATCATCATAGAACATTTTATTGCAAAAACCAATTATCTTTGGATGGCATCGATAATGTTCACGCAAAAGCTGAGTCGGTATCTTATTACCAAACAATTCAATCATCGAAGAAAGTGCACTATGATTTGATAGAATATATTGTTCTGGCATACTGTTTTCCGATAATATCTCACGGTCTTTTCTTTTTGTCTCTGTGGTAATAACATTTGGCAATTGTTTAATATCACCCACAATAACAGCCCTCTTAGCGCACGAAAGCGCAAGAACGAGAGTCGCCAAATCAACTTGGGAAGCTTCGTCGATAATTACATAATCATATATATAGCCATTTGATAAACTATTGCGTAATGAATAGGTCGTGCTTAAAACCACAGGATAATCTTGGATAAAATTCTTGGAATTATTCCATAAATCTCTAATTGAATAGTTTAATCTTCTTGGCTTCTTAAGATAACGTTTAGCGACATACGAACGAAAGACATTCATTGATAGGTCAACATGTCGTTTTATCTTTTCGTCCAGACCATGAATGGTAATATATTTTTCAACTATTTTAATCTCTTCATTAAGTTCGACTATCTTTGTGTCATAAAATAATCTTTGTATTGTAGCTATGGTCGTAAATACAGACTGTCTAAAAAAACCATCTAATCTAACATGACAAATAAAAAATGTCCAAATCTTGTCAAAAATAGACAATTTTCCATTCTTTCCCTCAATTCTATTCCACAAATCTAATAGAGCATCCGCACTGGGCGTCCTAGTGAAATTCGGCATTATAGCTTGTTGGTAATTATCATTGTAGTAGGCATAGAAATGCCTAGATTCAATCAGTATCGAGTCGAGTTGTGAATGTAGAATAGCCAGTCGATTCTTTTTTTGAAGAATGCTCTCGATTTCTTGCGTTAAATAATCTATTTCTTTGTTTATACTATATTCGTTATAGTTTTTAATTTCCCAGGTAAGCAATTTTTCTTTAGACGGCACATATTGATCTGATATGAATTTTTGTTTATTATCAGAACTTCCGAGTCTTGCGACTATAAAATCGACTTCTTTGCCCTGCAATTTTTCATATATATTATCAGTCGCAGAATTATTATTAGACACAACAGCAACCGTTTTACCATCTCTTACTATATTTGCCATTATATTTAATATTGTTTGAGTTTTACCAGTTCCTGGCGGGCCTTGAATAATACTTAGTCTATTATTAATAGCATTTTCTGTCGCAATTTTCTGAGATTCATTAAACCCAAATGGAAAAATATTTTTATTAGCGCTAGGCTGGAAATTATTTGATATATCGCCACTAAGATAATTCGCCAATATCGTGTCTTCTCGTACGAAATCTATCTTTTCGTAATACGAACCGAGTATGTTTTTACCATCGTCTGTGCTTAAACTAATCGCCGAAGCAATTTTTTTAAAATAGTTAAATCTCGCTCTTGATTCATTATCTTCAAGACAGGATCTGACTGATTCTATTGAAGCTATTGGTTTTGCTAATTCGCGAAGTGATACCAAGATTATTGCCCTGCCTATGTTTAACGATTAATGGCCATATAATATAAACCCAATGCGACGGCCGCCGATTGAGCTTGAACGTCACGCAATGTATTGCCTGGTGCCAGCGGATCTTGCAAACATCGTTTTGTATAAAACCCAACAACTGCCGCTAGTAATTCGATATTCAAATCCCCAACCCATGGCGAAACATCAACACCACGCCGAGCCATATCCACTAAAAATTCTGTTGCCCCAAACCCCGATGATATATATGATGCCCAATTCCAGTCAACAAATTTTACCTGCCCGGTTGATGAATTATAGGCAATATTATCACTACGCACATCACAGTGCCCAAAACAATCGTTCGGCTGATTAATCAATTCTGACGCTTTGCTGGATAATTCCGACAATGCTTTTTCGTCTGTCAATAAATCTTGCATTTTATGAATTGCGTCACGTAATCCGATTAGCGAATCATCCTGCGCCATCGCGGCGTATTTTTCAATCAACTGGTTACTAATTTCAGCATTTTCAATAATTAATTTTAGCCCATTATCAAGCGCTAATTTATCCCGAAAATAAGGATGCAACTTTAACTTATCAATCAAATCTTGTTCAAATTTTACCGACTCAAATTTTTTAGTAGCATCAACCACCGCTTGAATATACTGACGTTGTTCGTCAGAATTTGATGGAAACTGCCACTGCCAACCATCAGATTCTTGAAAACTTTGCATCAGCAACACATGACCATCGGCAACTAATTTTTCCCATTCGGGTACCAGTTCAGGCGCTGACGCTATTAAGTGATTAACACATTCACAGTCTTTGTTCAACCAGCCCAACTCTTCGGCGCCATCGCTAGGTAATAAATCACGATCAACTTCTTTGACAAATATCCATCTGTCGCCAAATCCAACCAACGAACGACGATTGCGCGAATAACCACCACTGACTGATTTGATTTGTAAATCCGCTACCAAACAGCCTAATTCATCAGCCGCAACCTGACGGCCTTTTGATGATATATTATTGTCTATGATAACTTGCTGCTGTTCCATGTGGTCATTATAGCAAAGTCATCATCAACTTGGCTTAATCGAATGATTAGCCAATTATTTTTATTGCGCTCATCCAACCGGTCTTTAGTTGGTCTTGGACCATAATATGAATCAGGGCTAAACCTTCCAGGTGCCTTGCGTGTGATAATGGACCAGCGTCAACAACGCGCATACCGCTAGTTTCAATCATTTCGCCAACAACTTGTTTTGATACAGCATCATCACCAGCAATAAATATATCCAATTTCTGACCACCAACTTCACCAGCAATTAACGTCGCGGCAAAAGCACTGTTAAATCCTTTGACGACTTTTGCCGATGGCAATAATTTGGCAATCTCTTCAGCACCTGACGTCCCGGCTGCAGGTATTAATTGGAATGTAGTAAAATCAAGCGGATTGGTAATATCGACGACGGTTTTGCCTACAAAATTGTCATATCGCGCTGCGATGTTTGAAATCTCTGTATATGGGACAGCCAGAATGACCACGTTGTCATCAACTGCAGTTCCGATTGGCTGAACGCTAATTTTGCCGCCAATTACCGACAACTCATCAGCTAATATTTGACCTTTGGCGGTATCTTTGGCATGAATCGTTACATTGTGACTACCACTTAACAGCCTTGTCGCAATAGCCTTTGTCATGTTGCCACTACCAATAATTGTTATATTCATCTTGTATCTCCCTTAGTTATGTGCTATAATTTATATAGTACTATAAATTATATAGCATTAATAAATCCAGTACAATACTATTATGAAAGATTCTCGATTAAACAAAGAAACTTGCATCCCCAGCATTAAACTACTGGGTGATTATTGGTCACTACGAATCATCGACGAACTTAGCCGCGGCGAACAACGATTCTGCTCGTTGCAGCGGACACTGGATAATATCAACCCCGTTACACTAACAACCAGACTAAAAAAACTTGAAAAAGCTAAAATTATTAAACGCAACGTCGGCACCTTGGATAAATTATCCGTAACTTACGATCTAACTGACCTAGGACTGAATGTGCTGCCTGTTATTAACGCCGTCAACGAGTTTTCAATTAAATCGAAGGCTAACTAGCCAGCTCCAACTTAACGTTTTGCCAAGTTAAGCCATTCTCGTCAGTATAAGACACGCCATCATTTTCAAATCCAAGAGTATTATTAACGGCTACAATAGCTTGATTACTGACTAAATGTCTGGAATATATAGTATGATATCCAAGAACTTTATTTGTATAATCAATAGCTGATTTCATTACCGACGCGCCAATACCCTTGCCTCGATAATCTGGATTACCAATAATAATATGGACACTTGGCGGCTGAACACTGTGATTCTGGTACAGCTCAACCCACACAGCGCCAATTGTTTTATCGTCGACTGATATCATTCGAGTGATTTGTTTATTATCAGATTCAAGTTGAATAAACTGTCGAATCGTTTCTTTTTCACCATCGATTGTTGGTGTCGATATTTCATGTTCGGCATTCCCCATACTCAACAATGTCTGTTTTCCTTCGGGTCTTTCGAACCAACCAAGCGCAAACAGAGCATCACGATCGACATCCGGAATAATAAGTTGTATATCATCACGATTTGATTTCATGCAGTTATTATACTGTACCGACTATTAAAACACTTCAAAACAATCTCTAAAAGTACATTACCGATACGGACAGACTCAAAACTCATATCTAAACAGATGATGAATGTCAGCTGTATGAAGTTTATATCCACCAATTTCAACTGGCATGTGTTTTTCGTCAAAATTCTCTAATCGTTTGATTGGATTAGTATTAATAAAAAAATCATCAAGTTCGGCATAAAACGGCGCCGGTGTCATAATACGAAGGCATCGATTATCCCACGCTAGTTTTACCGACACGCCAACAGTATCGTCTGAATCTTGCTTCATATATGTCGCGAATATCACAGGTACCATTTTTCCGTACGATTTTTGTTGATATGTACGAAGTTTCGTTATAGCAGCCTTGGCAGTTTTCTCTAATTTATCTTGGTCTGATTCGTCTGCTGGTTTTGCAATTACTTGTCGTAATTTATCCCAAATCTTTCTATCATCGGTTTCAAAATAATCAGGTCTAAATATGTCAGACCTATGGCTGTAGTGATACGGAAAATCATCCAAATCTGATTCAAGAACGCTCATCGCTTCATCAAAATCACCATAAGCTATCTCTTCCAACTCTTTTTTTGCATCATCGATAGCGTCATCGCTATACGAACGATATTCACTATCCGCACCACACTGTAATCGCTCTTGGCTGCCATATGTATACGTACAAATTTCATCAGTATAATCATACGGGAACAGTCCGCCGATTACGCATAGATCCCACAGAAGGCTTTCGTCCCCAATCTTGATTACTTTTTCAATCGCCTGCAAAAAAGCCCGCAAGGCATCATGTGATATAGGTCTGGATATGTTTGATTCGTTATTCATACTTATTTGATTATACGGCAATTATGATTTATACCATTGTCCAAATTGATACCAAACGTAATCTTTTGGATCGTGGCTAAATCGGCCCTGCTGTTGGCGTTCACCAATCGTAAAGCCATCAAATTCCGCTAGCTGTTCAATTGAATTACCAGATCCACGTGGGCTGTCTGCAATTCGACCGATAAACTTTTGGCTAAAAACTTTTGTTTGTTTGTCGTCTTGATAAACGATTGTCTCGGTAAAGCTAATACTTTTATCATCGTGACCTTTTAACAGATTAATGAAATCGGTTGCGTCAAACCAATCCGCGACATCCTTCATATACCCACCAGGAAAGCCGTGCAGTGCAGGCATATCCCATGAGGTATCAGTTACAACTACAGGTTCACCGGCAACTTCAAAAGCCTTCAAAGCTTTATTTTTAGCAATTGCCATCACGTCATGACTTTGAATCTCGTCGATATCAAATTGTCTATTTTCAACTTCTATATCAAAATCTGTCAGCGCGGCCTTTGCCTCACCTAATTTTCTGCTATTGCCAGTTACCAAGACTACGTGTTTCATATAAGTGATTATAACAGATGGACAAATATCTATATTGTATCAGGAACCCAGAAGGACGGACCTTCTAAAGTAGAAAATCATGTTTTAATATATAAAATTGACATCATTTAATGAACAGATGTAAGTTTATCCAACTTATATTTCGTTAGTTTGGAAATTAAATCATAAGGTATTGACTGATTCAGCGGAAACTGCACTGATCCCTTGCCTGTTTTATATTTACCAAGTTCATCAGCAAACGCCTCATGTGTTACAGGCGTAGCATAAAAACCAATATGATTTGGAAAAGCCGCAAAATAAACTAACGGCTGCCCATTTATTTTATAGGCTGGCATTCCATAAGATATGCTTTCGACAGCATCAGGCGCGATTTTTTTAATAATGTCTCGAATATTTTGCAAAATAATTTGTACGTTTTCTTGGCAATCTTTAATATACTGATCTACATTTTTGGAACTATTTGTGTTTTTACTCATTATTTAAATTATAACAAAATCATTAATCTTGTTTGCCAGCGCACGATCCGGCTACATATCCAGTCGACCAACACAGTTGCAATGAAAATCCACCAGATGGACGATTGATGTGCAACAAATCACCAGTCACAAACAGGTTATTTATTTTTTTGGACCGCATAGTTTTCATATCGATTTCAGTCAGCGACAAGCCACCATCAGCGACTATGGCTCGATCCAACCCCATTAAACCCGTAATTGTAATTGGCAAAGCCTTAAATAGATTAACTATCTTTTTTCGATTATCTTTGGTTACTGAATGAACTTTTGTTTCCATATCCATATGCGCCATAAGTAATGTCAAAATTCCCTTTGCCATACCTGACGGCGCCAAATCACTAACAATATTTTTTAGCGTTTTGTTTTTATTGATATCAAAAATACTAATAATTTGGCGCTCTAGACTGCCAATATCTGTTTTCGGAAACATATCGATTTCAGCAGTGACAATGCCTGTAGGCAATAGTTTCGAAACTTTTGAAGCACTATTTAAAATTAACGGACCAGAAATGCCAAAATGAGTAAATAATAATCTACCATTTAATTTAAATTCTTTTCCGCCATCAACAAAAAAAGTTATCTTCATATCTTCCAGTGACACACCCGACAATTCCTTTGACCAATTTTCTTTAACCGCCAAAGGCACCAGACTGGGTGTTGGATTGGCGACCGTGTGCTCGAGTTGTTTTAGCCACTTATAACCGTCGCCGGTTGATCCAGTTTCGGGATGTGATGTACCACCAGTGGCAAAAATATAATCCGTAGCAGTCAGCACTTCATCTTTGCATGAAACAGACTCAATACTGCCGTCTTTAATTTGCACACCCGAAACAGCACATCCAGTTCGCACCTCTACATTGCCCTGACGCATATAATCAGCTAAAAAGTCGACAACATCAACTGCGCTTTGTGATTTTGGAAATACCCGATTATAATTCTCAACGACCAAAGGTAATCCGTGCGAATTAAAAAAATCAAATGCGTCTTTTTCGCCAAATTTTGCAAAAAGCGAATACAAAAACTGCTTTGAATTACCATATTTTTCCAACAGCATATGCTCATCCTGTATGGCATTCAATATATTACAGCGGCCATTGCCAGTTATCAACAATTTACAGCCAAGTTGCTTATTTTTCTCAACCAGCAGCACACTAAGTCCGCGCTCACCAGCCCGCCCAGCCGCTATCATCCCTGATGCGCCACCGCCAACTACTATAAGGTCATATTTTTTTGTCATGATTATCACTATCCCTTGTAATTATCTGGCTCTTCGTAATAATACGATTGTTCTATGCCTTTCATAAATACTTCACGATCATCTATTTTGTCAGTTAATGCTGTGCGGAGTAACTCACGTAGTTCTGTTGTTTTAACGTGACTGCGTATCATAGCTTCCAGATAGTCATTTTTATTTATGGCTGCCCAGTCTATACATTTACTCAAACGCTTTTTCAAAATCAAATCAAGCCAGATGCGCGCACTACGTCCGTTGCCTTCCATAAAAGGATGAGCGATGTTCATTTCTGCATATTTTTCAATAATTTCTTCAAAGGTAATCTCTGGCATTTTTCCTATACTGTTTAAAGCGTCTTCCAAATATAAAGAATTAGCAAAACGAAAATTGTCTTTGCTGATGTTTAGATTGCGAATTTTTCCAGCAAAGTCATACAGGCCACCAAAAAGATATTCGTGAATTTGTTGTAAGCTCTTTGTGGTGCCAACTTCAAAAGACGATAATTCTGGGCTTCCAAAAAGTTTTATTGCTCGCTGTTTGCTTATTTCGTCAATGTTTTGCATATCTGTATTATAACACAAAATGACAGATATTTATGGGTTTCACCACTGTTAGCCAGACCAAAAGGGCTGACAATTTTAATAACCCAGAACACCGCTCATTTGCTAACCTACTTAACCGAATTTTTCATAACTTTCAAACTCGATTTCACTAAGTCTTTGACCAGCCCAACAGGCAAATCTTTATCGACCGAAAAACTAACGATACTTCTCGTTGTGACATACCCCTTAAGCTGTTTTTTATAATTATCAATAACTGGCGGCCGCAAATGTAAACGCACGTAAGGTTTTTTGAAACTAAACCATACAAACATTCCGTTATAATCATAATTACCGTAGGAATATCCTGGAATTTGAAAATAGCTAACTGTTTCGATAGATTCAGGAGCTATCGCGAGTATGACAGATCTTATCTTTCTCAGGTTATCTTGGACATAATCTGGTTGGGCGGAAATGTATTCATCTACGCCACCAGGTTGAATAGATTTATCTTTTGGCATTATTAATCATCCTGAGTCTATTTTAGCAATAAAAAATCTGGTAGCGTGAATGCTTAGTGGATAACCTGTGTAATATATAATCTTGGCTCCGCATATGGGTCATAAGCTAAATGCGTTATAATATGAAAAAATGGAGATACTGGTTCGTCTCAATTATAGCTTTGTTAATAAGTGGTATAGGCGCCTACGACTACATCATGACGCTTGGTAACAATACTGCGTATTTTGAGTCATTGGGTTACGGTGCTAACCAAATAGCATATTTTACCAACTACCCCGTGCCACTAATAATTCTTTGGACGTTATCAGTATGGGGTATGGTAATTGGAGCACTACTATTGCCATTCCGACTGAGGTGGTCAGCTTACGCATTATTTGCATCAGTTGCAGGACAGGTATTTCTTGACCTCATAACCTTCACTTTCAAGCATCGATGGGACGTTCTCGGAGCAAAACTCGGCACGCAAGACCTAATCATCCTAATACTAACCATAATCGCTGCTGTGGTAGTATGGCGCTATAGTGTTAAATACGATAAATCACATATCTAATATTCACCACTATGAAACCAAGATGCCCCTTTTTCAATGCTCAGCTTGGCTCACAATGATAGATTAAGTTATAACCGCAATACGACAATAACTTGTCAGTATTTGATACATGTTAATGCATAATTTTCATGCTCGCATTAAGTGCAGAAAGATTATAAAATACAGATAACATGTCATTACCAATTAATATAGCTAAATTGCTTACAGGAAAAGTCGTCGAATGGGAGCGTCTTGAATTTAAGAGGTCATGGGACAAGCTTCAAGCTGGTCAAGCGATTGCGGCATTTGCAAACGACATTAATAACTGGGGCGGTGGTTACCTGATTATTGGAATTGAAGAAAAAGACGGCCAACCAGTTCTACCCCCTTATGGCATAGACCCTCGAAAAATTGATACTATCCAGAAAGAGTTACTGTCAGTCTGTCACACTATCAATCCTCCCTACTTTCCTATTGCTGAGCCGATAGAGTTCCAAGGTAAAATGATACTCGTAATTTGGGTTCCAACAAGTGAAACAAGACCACATAAGGCACCTAATAATATATCAAAACCGTACGATTATAAATTCTTTATTCGAAGATTTTCAAATACAGTCATCGCAAATCAAAAAGAAGAGCTAGATTTGATTGAGACATCATCAAAAACCCCATTCGATGATCAGGTCAATCAACACAGTTCAATTAATGATTTAGATATAAACCTTATTAGACCCCACCTTATTGCGACAGGTAGCTCCCTACAGCATGAGTTGTCAAGCCTTGGCTTTACCGAACTCTGCAGAAAGTTGAATATAGTATCAGGTCCCGATGAGAATGTACTTCCAAAAAACATTGGCCTACTGCTCTTTAATTCAAATCCAACACAATTCTTTAGAGGTGCTCGGATTGATGTTGTACAATTCAAAGACTTGGGTGGAAAAAACTTTACGGAAAAGATATTTACTGGTCCGATTCAGCAACAACTCCAAGATGCACTTATATACTTTAAGAACACGATAATTGTCGAGAACATTATTAAGCAAAAAGATCAAGCACAGGCAGTGCGCGTCTTCAACTACCCATATGACGCCATTGAGGAGGCATTGGTAAATACCGTCTATCATCGAAGTTATTCAGACGATAGCCCCATTGAGGTTCGCATTCACAATGACCGAATAGAAATGATTAGCTATCCCGGACCTTTGCCACCTTTAAATAAAAAGAAGCTGCGCGAAGGAAAGGTTGCAGCACGTAAATATAGAAATAACAGAATGGGCGATTTCCTTAAAGAATTACGCCTTACAGAAGGTAGAGGTACAGGCATTCCTACTATTATATCTGCTATGTCAGAAAACGGCTCACCCTCTCCTGTGTTTGACACTGATCATGAACTTAGCTATTTTCACACAACCCTAAATATACACCCTAGCTTCTTAATCAACCATGCTGGGGTACAAGTTGGAGTACAAGTTGGAGTACAAGTTAATTTAGAGCACGATAATGAAATAGAAAGACTAATTCTTGAGATATGTAAACGCCCCAAAAAGCGTCAAGAAATACTACATAAACTTGACCTATTTAATAACTATAAAAACTACGAAACATATATTAAACCGCTTGTGGATAAAGGGTGGATAACCTTAACAATACCCGACAAACCCACCAGCAGGAATCAGCAATATAAAACTACCCCAGATGGACTCAATTTCCTGAACGGGGATGAACCCACAGAGTTAGTCCAAGCCGTTAAAGAAAGACCATCCCAACAAAGGCTCTTCTGACCAAATATATTAAATAAAATGTACTATATAACTGTCCTCTATGGGTGTTATTTTGTGATAGTTTTGAAAAAAATACCCATAGATTACTCCTCTAAGTTAAAAACGACAATTATTCCAGATTATCGTAGCTTATTTTTGTCTCTTTGATAACCATATAGAGAATATGATAGTTACGATAACGCTCAACCCGAACGCAACAAGGCTCCCGGCGCTAAGTTTTGGTTCACTGCTTGCATTATTTATTGCCGAGGGGTCTAAAATAGCAATGCCTATACCGAATGTTGCAATAAGCACTAATACTGAATATATAATGTTTTTTGCAGCCCTTACAGCTTTTGTGGCTTTATTATCGTTGGACATTTACTTTCTACTATCCTTGTTAAGAAACTTATAAAACCGTACAGAAAAAACTATTGTTAATGCGAATGCGATAACAATCAAAATACCACTATTATAGTTTCCGTAGTCCCGACCATCAGCACCCTTTACCGTCCCGAAGACAACACTGCCAACCCAAGATAACAAGATTGCAGTTATGAAGAAAAACACAAAAGACACAACAGTGTCTACAACTATTTTTAATATCTTATTTTTCACATCTTCTCCTTACTATTATTACCTCTTAATGTAGCACTACACGTACAAATAATAAAGCACCCAAAGTGGGCGTTCCTCTAGAAGTGTTATTTTGTGACAGTTTTTAATAACGACGACTGGGTCGGCCTTTGGCCTCCTCCGCTTGCTTGAAAAGAAAATACCTTCGGCGCTTTTTTTCTGCGCTGCGCTACGCCGCACCAGCTTTTGTTTCACAAAAGTCCTGGTTCTCGCGCCAAGCGTCGGGGATATAAAAAATGCCAGACCAAAAGGTCTGACAATTTTTATGGCTCCGACGACTGGGCTCGAACCAGTAACCTCGAAGTTAACAGCTTCTTGCTCCACCATTGAGCTACGTCGGAA
>CAISVS010000085.1 GCA_903889015.1 uncultured bacterium
ATCTGATTTGTCGTACATTTTATGTCAATATTTTAATTTGTGATGTATTATCAAGTTAATACAGGTTATAACTTTTAGCCCAGAAAGGACTTTAACCAATGAAATCTGATAAACAAATCATCAAATCAATGCTTGACACCGCCGGAATTACAATTAATGGCGACAAACCATATGACATCCAAGTTCACAACGAGGCCGCTTATGGACGCATTTTGCGCCAAGGCGTACTGGGCTTAGGCGAATCATACATGGATGGTTGGTGGGATTGCCCAAATTTGGACCAATTTTTTGACAAGGTATTTACGGCTGATTTAGAAAAGCAAATCCAAGGCAACTGGGACATTTTACTAAAAGTAGCCTCAAAATACATCCTTAACGCCGGCCGCAAATCAAAAGCTTTTAACGTTGGTCAAAAACATTATGACATCGGCAACGATCTATATAATATAATGCTGGACAAACGTTTGGTCTACACCAGCGGTTATTGGCAAAACGCCACGACACTCGATGACGCTCAACCGGCAAAATTAGATTTAGTTTGTCGCAAAATCGGGCTTAAAAAAGGCGACAAAATACTCGACATCGGTTGTGGTTGGGGCAGCTTTATTGGCTATGCCGCCGAAAAATACGGCGTCAGTGCAGTCGGCGTCACCGTATCCAAAGAGCAACAAAAATTAGCTAATGAAACCTATAAAAATCTGCCAATCGAAGTTAAATTAACAGATTACCGCGCCATTAATGACCAATTTGACCACATCGTCTCACTTGGCATGTTTGAACACGTCAATCACAAAAATTATCGAACATACATGAAAGTCGTTCACAAGTCATTGAATGACGATGGGCTATTTTTGCTGCACACGATCGGTGGTAATAACACTAATCACAGCGTTGACCCATGGACGGGTAAATACATATTTCCTGGTGGCATGATTCCATCGATTGCTCAAATCGGCAAGTCAATCGAAGGTTTATTTGTTATGGAAGATTGGCATAATTTTGGACCAGATTACGACAAAACACTGATGGCGTGGCACCATAATTTCGAAAAGGGCTGGGACAAATTAAAAGACAATTACGACGAACAGTTTCATCGCATGTGGCGATATTATTTGCTATCATGCGCTGGCGCCTTCCGCGCCCGTAAGCTACAATTATGGCAAATCGTTTTATCTAAAAACGGTGTAACTGGCGGATATAAATCAATAAGGTAGCCACTCTTATCAATAAATAAAACACAAAAAAGACACAAAACAAACCGTTTGTGTTATTATTAATATATGAACGGGGTACAACAAAAATTATTAGACATCGCCAAGATTCAAGACATTGAACAAATTCGTCGTGTCGATCTAGTCCAGATGGTTAACTGCGAGTATCCATCTCAGATCACACATCATTTGAATCAATTGATTAAACATGGCGATTTGGTGCGTATTAATAATCGATTAACGCCGGCCATCAAAACCAACGCTGGATTAATCCGAATTCCCGTAATGGGCGAGGCCGACTGCGGCGAAGCAACCAAATTTGCCGATGGGCGAATTGTCGACAACTTGGCCGTATCGCCATCAATTTTGAATATCAAAAACATCGGCAGCCGTTTATACGCCTTGATTGCCCGTGGCGATTCGATGAATCACGCCAAAGTTAACGGCAAAGAAATCTGTGATGGTGATTATATAATTATTGAAAAAAAGGACAATTATGTCCCAGTTGATGGCGAAATAGTCACATCAATCATTGGTGGTTTGGCCAATATTAAACGCTTGCGCCGCGACAATGCCAATAAGCGTATTTTATTACTGTCTGATTCGTACCGACCAGATGACTATGCGCCAATTATCATCTCCGACAGCGATGACTTTCAAGTTGATGGTAAAGTAGTATGTGTAATAAAAGGAATATCCAAATGAAAATAGCCATCACAATCAAACCAAACAGTACCAAAGGACCGCTAATTGAGCCGCAACCCGATGGTTCGGCATTGGTCTACGTACGCGAAATAGCATCGAACGGTCAGGCGAATAACGCACTAATTAAGATACTGGCAAATTACTACAAAACACCAAAAACACACATCTCAATCATCCGCGGACACACATTACGTCATAAATTAGTTGAGATCGACAAATAATTACAGCTATGATTGACAAAAAAGCACTAGCACGATAATCTAGAGTTATTAACTATATCGAGGGAAATAAAAGTGAAGAAATTTTTGAAAAAATTCTCAAAACAAAATATTCGTGAAGTTCGCCAAGAACTAGCCCGCGCGCACCTAATAATCACTTTTCTTTCTGTTATCTCAATTGCATTGTTATACTTGGGCGCAACATTAACTGTAGCATTTGATGCTGCCTTATCAATTGTAGCTGCAGCACTTTTGACACTGTTAATCATTATCTCACTAAGTATCTCGATTACTTTGTTTACAGATAAAAAATAACAAAAAATATTATGTTTTAAAAGCTCCCATATCGGGAGCTTTTATTTTACTTGATTGCAATTAATTCAATATCAAACACCAAATCTGAATTTGGCGGAATATTTGCAGCGGCACGTTGTGATCCGTAGGCTAGGGCAGCCGGAATAATCAAACGGCGCTTGCCGCCAATTTTCATACCAGGAACGCCTTGCGTCCAACCACTAATAACCTGATTCAGACCAAATGTAGCTGGTTGACCAAAGTCTAACGAACTTTGAAATATCGTACCATCAGCAACCAATGCGCCAGTGTAATGAGCTGTTATTGTAGCGTTAGGTTCGACAACTGCGCCAGTTCCTTCAACTAAATCAAGTATTTGTAATTGCGCAACTGGACCGCTGGGGTCAAATCCAATTAATTTCGTTCCTTCGAGTGGTGTATTTGGTGTATTCATATATCTATTTTGTCATAGATTAACCCCCTTGCAAAATAAAACCATAATCATCATAATAAACA
>CAISVS010000086.1 GCA_903889015.1 uncultured bacterium
GACTATGCTCGCAAACAATTAGGTACTGATTTGGTTTATGCTGTCAGGTTTCCAATCGAAGCTGCAAAATTTTATCACAAAGTTGACGTCGAAGATGGCACCGTACTTTGGGGTGACTTATTGATGCGCGGTCTTGAAATCGCAACTGTGCCGTTGCGTGAAAACAACTACGAAAAAATGATTGAACAGATGAAAAAAGCCGGTCTAGATGTCGAACATGAAGGTTTCAAATACTATTTGCAAGCCTTTAAATATGGTCTGCCTCAACATGGTGGTTGTGGATTCGGTGTTGATCGTTTGGTTCAAAAAACTATCGGTTTGGCAAACGTCAAAGAAGCTTGTTTGTTTCCACGCGACATAAACAGGTTGACTCCTTAACTATGGACGAAAACACTATTTTGGGTAATGTAGTGAATCAACCAGAGACTGCCGTTGTTATTAATAAACAGCGGCACTTCTTGGCGGTGTTTTTTCTAAGTTTGATTTGGGGTGTTTTTGGCGTCGACAGGTTTTATCTGGGTAAAATTTGGACTGGTATTTTAAAGTTATTAACGATTGGTGGGCTTGGTATTTGGGTGATTGTTGATTTGTCGTCAATTATGTCGGGCCGTATGCGTGACAAGAATGGCAACGAAATGATTGATGCTGCCAAATATAAACAGTTTGCTAATCAAACGGTGGCGATATTTACGTCAGTTATGATAATTGTAGTAGTTGCGACGGTTGCTTTGTCGGTCTATGAGGTTTATCAGTTTATGCAATCTGGTGGCTTAGATAAAATGTTGCAGAATATGTTGCCAAGTGGCAGTCAGAATATTGATATGAATCAGTTGCAGAATATGAATCTGAATGGCCTGTAAAGCAGGCTATTGATATATAATAGATGTGAATGAAGATATCAAAAAAAGCATTGATTATTAGTTTGGTTACGATGATTACGTTAAGTGGCGTGACTTTATTAAAAGTTTCCGCTGAAGGTACGGCGATGACAGATCAACAAATCGAATTGATACGTGCTAACTGTTTGTCAACTAAAAATACTCTTAATCAGTTGCACGTTAGTGACGCTTTGTTGCGTGTTAACAGAGGTCAAATATATGAATCGATGTCAACAAAGTTGATGGAACGGTTTAATGGCAGAGTTGGGGCTAATGGTTTGAATAACGCTAGTCTGACAGCTGTAACTAACAGCTACGGAGATCAATTGAATGCCTTTAGAGCCGATTATATTGTTTATGAACAACAGCTGGCTTCGGCAATAAAAATTAATTGTCAAAATCAACCAGCTAGTTTTTACGATGCTGTCGCATCGGCACGTTTGAAGCGTACACAAGTCAACGCTGACGTTATAAAGTTAAATCAATCGCTTGATCAATACCAGTTGAGTTTAAATCAATTCATAAACGATTATCAAGCTTCAAATCAAGGAGGCAATTAATGATTGACGATTCAAGGCTGTCTGTGGCTGTCCACGAACTTTCATCCAGTAGCAAGCGCCGTTTTTTGTTGATGATTTTTTTGTCGGTGGTTATATCATTTGCGTTGGTTTTAACCAGTCTGTCGATTTATAACAGCAGTGGGGCAGCTCAACTAGATCTTAGTCGTCCAGGTTATCAAAGCGTTCGATCTCAGGCGGTGACAAATGATAGTGATTTTAAAAACTATTCTTCTTCGGGATCTATTAATCAAACGACGATTAGTGAATTTATGGATTTGTATGCTGGACAGGCAACCAAAGCCAAAGCAGTTGACGCTTTTGGTGGCGACCCTTTAAGTCCAGATGCTTTAGGTCTAACACTAACGGCTAATTAGTATCGTTAGCTAGTTGATCTCGTAACCAGCCATCAATTTTACCAGCGCCCATGCCAAGGACTAATTTACCTTCACTGCGGGCTTTTTGAATATTATTCCAAAGTTCGTCGTTAAAATCAGCTATGTGAACCGAATCAATATTAGTGATATTTTTAATCAAATCGGCTGGTTGTAGTATTGGCAGGTTTGGATCTTCACGCGATAGGTAAGTTGGTAACCAATATATTTCATCAGCCAGTTCGAATTGATTAGTGTATTGGTCACGAATTTCGTGTTGACGAACGTTCTGATGGGGTTGATAGACTAAAACGACATGATCAGATAACTCGCGCGCTAATTGCAATGTAGCGGCAATTTCGACTGGGTGATGACCGTAATCACTGTATAAATTATCAGCTAGTTTTTCATTTCGTCGATCGGTGCCAGGAAAATGGGCGATAATTTCATCAGTTTTGCTTATTATACCTAAACGCTTAACGGCTTCTTGGACCAGCGTCGCATTACGTCGGTTATGGTCGCCAGCAATCGCCAATGAAGAGTTGATATCGAGTGGGTGTAACAAACTAACTTGGTATAAATCTTCAAATAATTCACCATGTTGGTCATCCCAGGCAATAACCTGTTCGCTGCCCTTGGCAAATTGATGAAAAGCTTGTAAATATTCGTTTTCGGTAGGGTAGGTGTCGGGATGGTCATAGTCAATGGCTGTAATAACAGATAAAAATGGGTTAAAATTGAGGAAATTGCGATCAAATTCGTCGCATTCATAAATAAAATACTGACTGGCTGGGTCGAATTTGCCACTTGGCCCAAAACTAGTTGTTGTGCCAATCGAGTAACTTATTGGAATATTTAATTGTTGTAACACCCACATCATTAAGCCGGTTGTTGTTGTTTTGCCATGTGTACCAGCAATAGCAATTAGCTTTAGTTTTTTATCAGCAATAATAAAGGCCAGTAGTTCGTCGCGTTTAGCGACCCGAATTCCCAGTTGGCGCGCCAAAACTAATTCGGGATGATCAGGCTTAAGGGCTGATGTATAAACAAACCAATCAATTGGACTGTTGTTGTGACAGGACTGTAAATAGGTACCATCTTGGCCGATATTAACAGTAATTCCTTTTTTATCTAGTTCGTTTGTCACCAGTGATTCTTCTAAATCTGATCCGACGACATTATATCCGGCATCATATGCAATTTCAGCCAAAGGTCCTATACCTACGCCACCTATGCCAGAGAAATATATATTCATAGAATTTAGTATATCACTTCAACTTTGGAGTTATCTGTGGTGTAATAGTATAAGCGTAATAATTTTTACACAAAAACACATATGATTAAGGCATTTATATATAAAATAATCGAGCGCCGTCATTTTTGGCGGTACGCTTCGTTTAATGAAATAGCTGAGCTTTATGCTTCGCGCACTATTAGGGTGATTGCGATGAATATCGTGTCAGGATTCACGTCGGTATATTTATACGAAGCCGGCTATAGCTTGCGATTTATTATGTGGTTTTGGTTAATTTTTTATCTGATAAGAATTCCTTTTTCTTTTGTCTCGGGTTATTTTGTTGCTCGGTTTGGTCCGAAGCATGGAATTTTAGTCAGCAATTTATTGTATGTACCAGC
>CAISVS010000087.1 GCA_903889015.1 uncultured bacterium
AAGAGGTTAAATTGTATTTAGTTATTAGGGTTTTTCTTTGGCGCCGAAGATTCCCTTAACTGTGGTCAGCGCTTTACATGATGCCACTCATATAAATCGACATTAAATACACACAGCTACACTACTTCTTATACTCAATTGTGAAGTATTTACACAAAATAGTCAAGACTGGATTTTAAGTAAAACACCAAACCCCCTCGGGTCCTGCCGTCCGGTCCGCCCCTGATTTATAAAAATGGATTACCATTTTGTAGTAAATCGGGGCCACCCCGCCGAACGTCACCCGCGGAATGGGTTTTTACTAGGCTTTTTTAATCACTTCGTCAATCAACCCGTACTCTTTAGCCTCGGCCGCAGTCATCCAATAATCACGATCAACGTCTTGTTTGATTTTGGACAATTTTTGACCGGTATTTTCAGCTAAAATTTTATCTAACATATCTTTGACAGATAAATTTTCCTTTAAATCAATCTCCATGTCCGACACGCGGCCACGAGTACCACTGCTAGGTTGATGAATCATAACTTTACTGTGTGGTAACATAAATCGCTTGCCTTTGGCACCGCTGGACAACAAAAAAGCACCCATACTGGCCTGTAAACCAATACCAATTGTCTGTACATCAGGTGTAATGTATTGCATAGTGTCATAAATCGCCATACCATCATAAACACTACCGCCAGGACTGTTGATATACAGTTTAATATCCTTTTTTGGATCAGCATACGCTAGATGTAGTAGTTGTGCCACAACAATATTTGCCGTATGTTCATTCAACTCTTCACCCAAAAAGATAATCCGCTCGTTTAACAAACGTGAATAGATATCATAAGCCCGCTCGCCATCAAACGTCTTTTCGACCACTGTCGGCACCAAATAATTCCCAGGTTTCCTTGTACTCATATAATATTATTATACATAAATTTAGCACTCCTTTCAAATGAGTGCTAAATTGGCTATTAGAATTTGGCTATTGGCTATTGGCTATTGGCGCAATTGCAATTCGCCATCTTCCATATTCCAATAGCCACCTTCCAATAGCTACTTCTTATTCAGCGCAACCAACAAATCAACAGTTTTTTCAGTCAACAATCGATTAGCAATATCGCGGCGGACTTCGGGTTGTTCAAATTGCTTCAGCGCTTCGGCGTTTTTGGCATATTGTTGGCGGTAAGTTTCAACGTGGGCGTCCAGTTCGGCAACCGTGGCTTCGACTTTTTCAACCTTACTTAGTTCGGCTAGGGCCAAACCAGCTTTGACGCGTTTAACAGCAACGTCATTAACTTCAGTTTCTAACCATTTTTCTTTGGACTCAAAACCTTTGTTTTCCAAGTATTGCTCTAACGATATACCCTGATACATCAAATTATTAGTAAAATCCTGTTCGATTGATTTTGCTTGGTCAGCAACCAAAATTTCAGGTACTGGTACATGGCTGGCGGCGACTAATTGACTGACCAAATCATCTTTCAATTTTTCGTTATTTTCACGCTCTTTTTGAGACGTTAATTCGCGTTCGATGTCAGCTTTTAGTTCGGCAACGGTCTTGAATGGACCAGTCTTGGCAGCAAATTCATCATTTACTTCAGGTAATACGACTTCTTTGACGGTTTTAAGTGTCGTCGTAAAGGTAACTTTAGCACCCTTCAAATCAGCTGATCCGTAATCGGCTGGAAAAGTTAAGTCCAAATCAAATGTCTCGCCAGCACTATGTCCAACAATTCCCTCTTCAAATCCAGGAATAAATTGCTTTGAGCCCAGTGTTAATGGGTAGTCATTACCAGTGCCACCGTCAAAGGCTACTCCGTCTTTTTTGCCGACAAAATCAATTACAGTTTCGTCACCTAATTTTGCAGCTCGTGTAACTTCGGCCTTTTCAGCAAAAGCATTACGCATACGATCAATAATTTCATTAATGTCTTTGTCTGATACAACAACTTTTTCAACTGTAGCTTTTAGTTTTTTGTAATTACCGAGTTTTATTTTAGGCAAAATTTCGGCTTCGGCCGTAAATTCCATCGATTCGCCTGGCACAAACTTTTTGATTTCAACCGCTGGACGGTCCAAGGCTTGAATTTCATTGCCAATAAATGCTTCAGATACTGCTTTGCTAATTGCATTATTCATTGTTTCTTCTTGCAACATCGCTGGATCGATATTTTTAATCGCAACAGCAATTGGCGTTTTGCCTTTACGAAAACCAGCTACTTTAACATTACGAGCCAGTTTAGTTGCAGCGACTTGTTCGGCAACCGCCAAATTTTCGGCATTAAGTTTAATTGTGACGACAACTTTAGTGTCTGATACGTTTTTGACAGATGATTCCATCCCGTTAGAGCTCCTTATAAAAATTAGTAGTTATAGCAAA
>CAISVS010000088.1 GCA_903889015.1 uncultured bacterium
ACGACCGAAATCGTCAATGGCATCATTAGGGGTGCGATGATTCATAAAGGTCCTGATATTAACTTTACAAATGTTGCAAATATTGGATATTGGTTGATTGGTTTATATATTGTTAGTGCACTGTTTAGTTATCTGCAAAGTTGGTTGATGACTACAATAACGCAAAAAGTCACCTATCAATTCCGCCGTCAAATTTCAGAAAAAATAGCTCGTTTACCACTAAAATATTTTGATAAACACGAAAATGGTGAGATTGTCAGTCACGTTACAAATGACGTTGAAACTATCAGCCAAAACTTAAACCAAAGTATGACGCAGATTATTACGTCTGTGATTATGATTGTTGGTATTTTGGGAATGATGATTAGTATTAGTTGGCAATTGACTATTATTGCGCTGTTGGTGCTGCCAACAAGCATGGTGTTGATTACGGTTATTGTTAAAAGATCACAGCGATACTACGACAGACAGCAGGCGGCATTGGGCGAGATTGATGGTCATATTGACGAAATGTTTTCGAACCATGCGATCGTCAAAACTTTTAACGGCGAGAAGCGTTCGATTCACAAATTTAATACGATTAATAATAAATTGTATAACAGTGGCTGGAAGTCGCAATTTTTGTCAGGTTTGATGATGCCAATTATGACTTTTATCAGTAATTTAGGCTATGTCGGCGTTGCTGTTGTTGGTGGCTGGCTGGCAATTAATGGCAAGATTACGATTGGTGATATTCAAGCTTTTATTCAATATATGAATCAATTTACACAACCAATTTCACAAACGGCTAACATTGCCAATGTTTTACAGGCGACTGCAGCAGCGGCTGAACGTGTCTTTAACTTCTTGGATCAACCAGAGGAAGAGGTTGAAATCAATACTGTGGCCGCTCCAAAAACAATTAATGGTGAAGTTATTTTGAAAAATGTTAGCTTTGGATATGATTCAGACCAACCAATTATTAAACACTTTTCGACGCACATAAAACCAAAACAAAGTGTAGCGATTGTTGGTCCGACCGGTGCTGGCAAGACAACGATTGTCAATTTGTTGATGCGTTTTTATGATATCGACAGCGGGACGATTACGATTGATGGTATTGATACAGCAAAGATGAAACGCACCGATGTTCGACAGATGTTTGGTATGGTCTTACAAGATACGTGGTTGTTTCAGGGAACGATTGCCGAAAACATTGCTTATGGTAAACCACACGCGAATCGTAAAGAAATAATTGCTGCCGCTAAGGCCGCTCATGCTGATCACTTTATTAAAACTTTACCTGATGGTTACGACACAATTATTAGTGAGACAGCTGATAGTATTTCGGCTGGTGAAAAACAGTTGCTGACGATTGCACGGGCAATTTTGGCCGATGCGCCGATGTTGATTTTGGACGAAGCAACTAGCTCGGTGGATACAAGGACTGAAAGTTTGATTCAATCAGCGATGGATAAATTAAGTCACGGTCGCACTAGTTTTGTGATTGCGCACCGATTGTCAACGATTCGTAATGCCGATGTTATTTTGGTAATGCGTGATGGTAATATTGTCGAACAGGGTACGCATAATGAACTGTTGCAACAACATGGTTATTACGCTGAACTTTACGCTAGCCAATTTACTCAGGTCTAAAACATATAAGGTACAAAACCCCCTCGGGTCCTGCCGTCCGTTCCGCCCCTAATATTGGGGCGTCACGTTCCGCGACCCCGAAAATTCACGATTGCAAACATAGTTTGCATCGGAATGTTTCCTTGCGAACTGCCACTGGCAGTTCTCACCCCGACGAACGTCACCCGCGGAATGGGTTTTACTGTAAAATAATGCTATAATTTAAACATGA
>CAISVS010000089.1 GCA_903889015.1 uncultured bacterium
GGTGGCAGGACCCGAGGGGTTTTTAAGACAACATGTATTTTTAGACACTAAAAAAGCGCTCTCAGCAAGGGTGGGCATCGCTGGGAGCGCTATTTTACCCTTTAACCCACCCAAGGGTATGCGCAGCATTCTCAATAATAATTGCAGAAGCCCGCCGGTTAAAGGGATTAGTATATATACAATGCTTTACACTCGAAGTGCCATTTCTTAAGGATGGAGGGTAGTCTACCTTAAGAACACATTGTATATAATCTAACATTTGTGAACTTACCACTTAGCCTGTAATTAATAAATTACATTGCCAAGCGGTAAGTTCACTATTAGAATAGGGGGTATAAGGTGCGTTTGGTTAATCTCGCAATGTAACCAATCGTTTCCGATAATAGCACGTTATCGTATATAAGTCAATACTTTTGGAAATATATTATCATGAAAATCAATACAATGTCACCCCAAGACAGTAAATACTTACAGATTATTACTACTATTGCTATTCCACCCAAAAAGTTACATTTTATAGGAAAAATACCCGCTAGTCGCATTCCAACCGTTGCAATAGTCGGATCGCGTAAACCGACCGCCTATGGCAAAGAGGTAACCTACCAACTGGCATTCGATATCGCTAAACGTGGCGTGATGATTATTAGTGGCTTGGCATTAGGCGTTGACGCTATCGCTCATCGGGCCGCATTGGACGCTGGCGGCAAAACATTGGCCGTTCTGGCGAATGGTGTCGATATAATATACCCTGCAACCAACAGAGACCTCGCCAGTGACGTCTTGGCCCACGAAGGTGCAATCATAAGCGAATACGAGCCTGGAACCGAAGCTAGAGACTTTCAGTTCCTTGAACGGAATCGAATCGTTAGCGGATTATCCGATGCCATTATCGTGACCGAAGCCGCCGCCCGCAGTGGCACGTTATCAACCGCCGCTCACGCCCTTGAACAGGGACGAGAAGTCTTTGTTGTCCCCGGTAATATTACCAGCCCACTGTCGGCAGGTTGTAACAGTCTAATTAAACAAGGCGCCCATCCCATCACTTGTGCCGAAGACGTACTTGAAATCATTGCCCCCGAACTGTTGCGACCGCAATCATTATTGCCACTTGGATCAACACCACTAGAATCTAAAATAATCAGTTTATTGCAATCTGGCATCCGCGATGGTGAAGAATTGCAGGGTTTATCAGAGGTAGATGTCGTCGAATTCTCCCGCGCCATCACTATGATGGAAATATCTGGCACGATTCGCGCCCTTGGTGGTAACCAATGGACTTTGCGCTAGCCAAGGTTTACAAATCGCAATAAGTTAAGTAGTATAAGGCATTAATGAGCAAAAATTTAGTCATCGTCGAGTCACCAGCCAAAGCTAAAACCATTGAAAAATATCTTGGTAGTGACTTTACTGTACTATCCAGCGTTGGACATATTCGCAGTATCGTCAAAAAAACCAAAGACAGCACACCACCGATTGATGTCAAAAATGGCTATAAAACAACTTACGAAGTTGATCCTGATAAAAAGAAAATTATTACTGGCCTTAAAAAAGCCGTTTCATCGGCCGACACAGTTTGGCTAGCAACCGATGAAGACCGCGAAGGCGAAGCGATTGCTTGGCATCTGTGTGAAGTTTTGAAACTCGACACCAAAACTACTAAACGCATTGTCTTTCACGAAATCACCAAAGGTGCCATCGAAGAGGCCGTTAAAAATCCACGGACAATTGATATGGATTTAGTGGCAGCCCAACAAGCTCGTCAAATTCTGGACCGCTTAGTCGGATTTGAACTGTCACCAGTTGTCTGGCGCAAAGTTCCTGGCGGTAAGTCAGCCGGCCGCGTCCAATCACCAGCCGTTAGGCTGCTAGTCGAACGCGAACACGAAATTGACGCTTTTAATGGTTCTTTTTCATTCAAAGTTATCGCCGAATTTACTCATAATGGCGATATAATCAAGGCCGAATTACCTGAAAAATTTGACACCGAATCAGATGCACAGGCATTCTTGGAAAGTTTAATCGGATCAACTTTTACCGTTTCTGACGTCACCACCAGCCCCGCCGTTCGCAATCCTGGTGCTCCTTTTACCACCAGCACCTTGCAACAAGAGGCCAACAGCCGACTGGGATTCAGTGCCAAATCGACCATGTCTAGCGCTCAAAAACTGTATCAAGAAGGTAAGATCACATATATGCGAACCGACAGTGTCACCTTAAGTGGCCAAGCCATCGCTATGTCAGCCGATTACATCAAATCAACTTGGGGCGACCAGTACAGCCAAGTTCGTGCTTTTAAAACTAAAAGTGCCAGCGCCCAAGAAGCTCACGAAGCCATCCGCCCAACCGATATGCGCGTCGAACGTGCCAGCAGTAACGAATACGAGCAAAAATTGTACGATTTGATTCGCCGTCGCACCCTCGCCAGCCAAATGGCCGCCGCCAAACTAGAAAAAACCGTCATTACAATTGCAATTAAAACGCCATCTTCCAATAGCCATCTTCCAATAGCCACCTTCGAAGCCAAAGGCGAAGTCATTATTTTCGACGGCTTTTTGAAAATCTACGGTGGCAGCAAAAAAGACGCCGAAATTTTGCCAGCCGTTGCATCTGGTGACACGCTAGATCTAGCGTCGGCTAACGCTCGCCAAGTCTTTGCCCGACCACCAGCCCGCTACAGCGAAGGTAGTTTGGTTAAAAAACTAGAAGATTTGGGAATTGGCCGTCCGTCAACTTATGCCACAATTATTAACACAGTCCAAGTCCGTGGTTACGCCGAAAAAGGCGAGGCCGAAGGCACACCACGCGATATTATTAATTTGAATCTGAAAAACAATTCAATCGAACGCAAAATCATCCAAGAAAAAACTGGATCTGACCGAGGTAAATTAGTGCCAACCGCCGCTGGTGAAGTTGTTAGTGACTTTTTATCAAATCACTTCGAACAAATTGTTGATTATGGCTTTACCGCCACAGTTGAACTGGGATTTGACAAAATAGCCGCTGGTGCTTTGGCACGCAACACTATGTTGGACGGATTTTATATTCCATTTCATAAATTAATTGAAGGATCGGGTGGTATCGACCGCAGTTCAGTCGCCAAAGCCCGTGAAATCGGCGTCGACCCTAAAACAGGCAAACCAGTCTTGGCTCGTTTTGGCCGTTTTGGGCCTATGTTACAACTAGGTGGTAGCGAAGGTGATGACGACAAACCGCAATTTGCACCAATTCCAGCTGGACGTAAAATCGAAACTGTCACACTCGAAGAAGCCCTACATGCCTTTAAATTGCCTCGTATTGTTGGGCAAACACCCGAAGGTACCGTCATCAAGGCTAATATCGGCCGTTTTGGACCATATATTCAGATTGATAAAACATTTGTCAGCATCAAACCACTAGACCCACATACTATTACTCTAGATGAAGCAATCGGTTTAATAGCCACTAAAAAACAAGCTGATGCCGAAAAAAATATCGCCGATTTTGGTGATGGCATTAAAGTGCTAAAGGGCCGTTTTGGACCATATATTACCGATGGCGTCAAAAATGCTAAAATCCCCAAAGACACCGAACCAGCCAGTATCACACACCAACAAGCAATTGACTTATTAAAAGACGCTCCAGCCGCTAAAAAAGGCCGTTTTGTCCGTAAAAGTGCCAAGTCTTCACCTAAAAAGACCGTCAAACGCGTTACTAAACGTGCTGTCAAAACTCGACGAAAAAAGGCCTAAAAAGTCTCAGACCACTATTTACATAACATGTCTACTTCATGCTATAATGAGTGCAGTATACAAAATGTTTGACATTTTAAAAATATTATTTTATAATCTAATGTATATCTTTATTAGAA
>CAISVS010000090.1 GCA_903889015.1 uncultured bacterium
TTCAAATTCTGGCACCATACTGTCATCACCCAGTCCAATAAATTCAATAATATCAGCAACTTGAGTTCGCAAAGTTACCCAAGGATCAACTGTGTTTGATAGTGTCGTTTGTTGTTTGATTTTAACCTGCGCATCGGTCGGGTTATTCCAAACTTCTGGTTGCGCCAATTGTTCGGTTAAAACCGCAATTCGTTCTTGTTTTTTAATAACGTCCAAACGCTCAAAAGCCGCATCAATTTGCGTCAACAATGTTGTCAGTCGTTTTAACAGTGGTTGCATTGTATTTATTGTAACACCTTAAGTTAGCTATTGGAATTTGGCTATTGGAAGATGGCAAAGGTTGATTAATAATCATTTCATAACATGCAATATTTCTCCTCTGTTAGAGCACCGACCCTGAGAAGTGTTATTTTGTGCATCTTTTCTATTTTCCCTATGTTAGACTATTTCTTGCTTTTTTACTTTCCTATTTCCCAATCCCCAATCCCGACTTACAGGACCCGAGGGGGTTTTGATTACCACTCCTGCGCTATGTATGTTTTCAAATAGTCAAAATCTGATTCTGGCACATCAAATGGCAATTGCGCATAATCGCCTTTTTTATGTGACATATGATACGCCAAACTCAGTTCATTAACTTCGCCGACACATTCAAACGGCTTCATAACTTCATCAATTCCCAACAATCCTTTGAATGTATTTTCTAGGCTAGGTTTTGCAAATAAATCTTGATTGTCAAATAAGCTTTTTAGCTCATTAGCTTGTAAAAACGGCGCAAACAACAGATACGAATTAGCACATTTTGGACAATCGCCACACCACTTTAAGACACTGTTGTCATTGCCCTGTTTATAATTTGCTAAGTTACACGAACTAAATTCATGGCCATGTTTTGCCCAAACTTTATCAACAAACATTTCCGCGACGCGCAGTTCACTATAGCCTCGAATTAGTGATCTAATGTGCAAATTCGGTGATATATAACGTGACACATAATCAGAAAATGCCACTTCAGCCGCCCAAGTTTTAGACCATTGATGATTAACTGCCAAGTCGCCAATATGGGCGTGCGGTTCTTCACCTTCATGCGCTATCGAAGTAATAACTTCATTTTTATTCAATAAAATCGCTTGGATTATCGCCAGACTTTGAACGATATATGTTACTGGTACATGGCCTTTTTTACCACCATCAACTTCGGCCTGACGCAAACCGTTATGATCAATATTCCGTCGACTTAGCACTAATTCTGAACCAATTTTATTTAATACTTTTGGATAATTATCACTGCTGGATATATACAAGGACACAAATTCTTTACCAGATTCTGATAATAATTCAGCCGTCAGTAATGAATCCTTGCCGCCACTTTGAAGTGCCAATGTGCCCACTCCATCATACTGGTTTTCATTAATAGTCGTTTGCTTTGAAGCTGTAAAATGCGCCAAATCATCGCGCGTTAAGTCGTTCTCGAATGCAAATTGTCCCATACCCTCTTGATAGACTTTATTAAAAAACTCAACTTGCCACTCGTCCAATGCCATATCCAGTTTTACAGTTGCAGACGGAAAAGTTTTATAATACGACGTACCAATAATAATGAACGCCAAAAACATCGCCTTATCGAGTACTTGATTATTATAATTATCACCTGATTGAAAAGTCACCGTCTCGCAAAAATTTCGACCATCGTCAAAACCATATTCAAACTTTGCTAACGATTTAGACGGATCAAAACTATATGATTTAAAAATGAATTGACTCACAAGCTGTTGACGATATCCCTAAATTGATTACCGCGGTCATAAAAATTAATAAACATATCAAAACTAGCGCAACCCGGACTCATCACAACAACATCACCAGACCGAGCATAAGATTTTGCCAATTCAATAATTGGTTGCAAAGTCGTTAGGTCGGTTGTTTCAACTTGCAAACTAGGACTTACTTGCTTTATAGTCTCAGCCAATTTATGACGAATTTCACCCATAATAATCACTGATTTTATATTGTTTTGATTAGCAATCGCATCGGCCAATTCACTAAAATCTGCACCCTTATCGATACCGCCCAATATCAAGATTTCTGGTTGTTCGAATGATTTAATTGCCGCAATCGTTGCCGATGGCGCCGACGAAAAACTGTCATTATAATATTTAACACCGTCGATTTCTCGAATAAATTCAATACGGTGTGGCAAACCTTGGAATTTACGCAAACCCGATTCAATATCCGTATCTGTTAATTTATAAAATCTAGCAACCGTTAACGCCGCACAGGCATTCTCGACATTATGATTACCAATCAATTGCAGTGCATCAATTGAACAAATTTTGTGTTCGTTTTCATAGAAAGCATCTTCCTTAACATAAACCCCGCCATCGTCTGGCACCGCATAACGGACAGCTTTACCTTCGGATGATACATTAGCAATTTGCAGTGATAATTCATTTGCAGGATTAAAAACACACAAATCACCTGACTTTTGAAATCGACGGATATTTGATTTAGCATCAACATAATCACCAAAATCAGTATGAACATTTAAGTGATCAGGTTCGATTAACAATACGACTGCAATGTGTGGCGATGATTCCAAATCCCATAATTGAAAACTGGACAGTTCATAGACAACAATATCGTCAGCTTTAATTTCACCCAATGCATCCAGTGATGGCGTACCAATATTGCCCAGCAGCCAGACTTTTTTACCAGCCGCTTCAAAAATACTTGCAATTAAACTGGCTGTCGTTCCTTTACCTTTGGTACCTGTCACGCCAATAATTGGCGCTGGACATTTAGCAAAAAACTCGTTCGTTGCTGACCAAATTTTACCATCAGTTACAATTTTACTTGGTGCCAAGCCGGCCGTGCGTATCACCAAATCATATCCGTTTAATTGCGAAAAAGCATCACTGCCGATAATTGCAAAAACACCATCTGGTTCCATTTGCTCAATCTTATTTTCATCAAAAACCGTCAATTCATTTTTTGGATCAGCTGACCAGTACTTATAACTTGATTTACCTTCTTGTCCGTAACCAGCAATTGCAATCTTCATATATCCAGTTTACTCTTTTTCAAAGAGTGTTGCTATTTTATCGTTCAAATCGACTAGTTCTTGCTTGTCGCCGCTACTGACAGCCGCCAACACCCAAATATCTTCTTTGATGAAGTTACGAGCCGTATCGATCATACGTTGTACCGTCACGTTTTTAATCATTTCAGGCACTTTATCGTAATCCTTGATAAAACCGTCATCAAAATAACGTCCAGTATAAAAACCACTGATTTGCGATACAGTCTGAGCACCCATTTGATAACGTCCCAACGCAAATGATTTAGCAGCGCTTACTTCCTCGTCAGCAATTTTACCATCTAAAACATTTTTAATTTCGCGGGCAATAATATCAAATAATTCGCCTGCCGCTTCATGATTAACTTGTCCTGTGATATCCCAGCCGCTGTCATACAGTCCCGTACCGACATATGAACTAATATTATATGCCAAACCACGTTTGCGAGCGGCGCCAAAGATACGTGAATGCATCGTACCAGTTAAAATATGGTTCAAATAATGCATAGCATCTAGCTCTTCGTCGTTTAATTCTCTAGGAATCGCCATAAACAAACCAAATGTCATATTAGTTGCATCCTTACGACGAATCACACTTGGACCAGCCTTGGCTAAAATATCATGAGGTATTTCCAAACGCACACCTTCAGGCAGGGCCATATCCTCTAACTGTCGTTTGATTTCGGCTTTACGCCCCAACAACTTACCAGCAATTACAAAACGCAAGTTATTAGTTGTATGAGTTCGACGATGATGCTCGCGCACATCAGCCAATGTTACAGCACTAATTGTCTGCAGCGACTGACGAAAAGTCAAAACATCTTCGCCAATCAATTGTTGAACGCGTGGCCACAAAATACGATAATGATCGTTCAAATAATTCGTCAGTTCACTTCTGACATTACCTTTTTCAGCGTGCAATTCTTCTTCGTTAAATTTTGGCTGACAAATCGCTAGTTTTTGTAAATCCAAAATTCGATCCCATTCAAAGTCAGCACAATCGGCCTCATAAACCATCGATAAATCACTAGTATAAGCGTTACGATAAGCGCCATTTTTTGTAAATTCGAACTCAAATTCATGGTCACTTTTAAAACGCGCATTGGCACCAAAAGCCATATGCTCCATAATATGAGCTACTTGTTCAATATCTTTGGATTTAACATAACGATTGCCGGCCCGAAACTGAAATTGCATACTCATCGTCGTCGCATCTGGCACATCAATTAATAATCCTCGGGCGCCATTTTTCAAACGTATCTCTTCGACGGTATGTTTCATATATTAAGTTTTACCTAACTTTTATTTACGGTTTTTCTTACGATTTTGGCGCTGTGATTTCTTTTTTTTGCGCGAATCATGTTTTTTCTTATTTGATAGATTAGTCGATACGGCTTTTTTGACTTTAAAATCACTATCACGATTTAATTCGCCGCCAGTAACTTCGTTAACACCTTTTTCAACCGCGTTTTCAGCCAATCGGGTCAATTCAGTTTGGTATTCTTCGTCAGTCTTAGCAATCACATCAGTCTTGCGAACATGCATCACAGCGCGCAATACTTCATCGCGCAATGTTGCTTGCAAACTATCAAACAGTTTTTGTGATTCGCTACGATATTCAACCAATGGGTCACGCTGACCAACACTGCGCCAGTGAATTCCCTCGCGCAAATGTTGCATATTCTCAAGATGCTGCATCCACAAAGTGTCTAGAACCTGCAAGTAAACTTCACGTTCTACTTTACGTAACACTTCGGTTTCAAGTTCAATTTCTTTATCAACATAAAGTTCACTAACTTCTCGCTGTGCAAATTCCAATCGTTCTTTGTCTTTTTTCTCATTGCCAATGGCTTTGATTTTTTCGTCACTAATTGGGAATATTGCTTCAAAATCTTCGACAAAATGTTTATTATTTTTGATAGGCAGCGCTACTAGTTCTCGAGTTTTTGATTCAATTAGTCGTTCCATCTCGGGTTTAATATCACCACCTTCCAGAATTTTGCGACGAACTGAATAGACAAACTTACGATGACGATTAATAACGTTATCGTATTGAACAACATTTTTACGAGTATCAAAATTAAATCCTTCAACGCGTTTTTGAGCCGCTTCCAACGTTTTCGACACAGCTTTATTTTGAATTGGCGTATCTTCGCTGACACCTAATCGCTCCATTAAACTGGCGATACGTTCACCTTGGAAAATGCGCATCAAATCATCTTCGGTTGAAACATAAAACTGAGTCTCACCTGGGTCACCCTGACGTCCACCGCGACCACGCAGCTGATTGTCAATACGACGTGATTCGTGTCGCTCAGAACCAATAACAATCAAACCGCCTAATTCAACTACACCTTTGCCGAGTTTGATATCAGTACCGCGACCAGCAATGTTTGTTGCCAGTGTAATCGCACCCTTTTCACCAGCTTTTTCAATAATCGCCGCTTCGCGTTCATTATTTTTAGCATTCAATAGTTCGTATGGCAAACCAGCTTCGTCCAAATACGACGCAATTAATTCGTTTTTGGCAATTGAAGCCGATCCGACCAAAACTGGTCGGCCTGCAGCATGATATTCTTTGATAGCTTCAGCTACGGCTTTTAACTTAGCTTTTTCAGTTTTAAAGATTAGATCTTGACCATCAATACGAGCAATTGGTCGATTTGAAGGAATCTGAATAACATCCAAACTATAAATTTGTTGAAACTCTTCGGCTTCGGTGAATGCCGTACCTGTCATACCAGATAGTTTTTTGTACAGACGGAAGTAATTCTGGAATGAAACCGTCGCCAGTGTCATGCTTTCTTGTAGTACTGACACACCCTCTTTGGCTTCGATGGCTTGGTGTAGGCCTTCGTTATATCGGCGACCCTGCATCAAACGACCAGTAAACTCGTCAACAATGATAACTTCACCATCACCAGTTACAACATAGTCTTTATCGCGCTTAAATAGCGTCTGAGCACGTAAAGATTGGTCCAAGTGATAAACTGACCGAACATAATCTGGACTATACAGATTATTAATACCTAACATCTTTTGTATTTTTTCAGTGCCTTCATCAGTCAAAGCGACCGTGCGGTGCTTTTCGTCCATGATGTAGTCTTCGGGAACTAATTTAGCAGCAATTTTAGCGAATTGATAATAGCTATCAGGGTTTTCGGCTGCTGGCGCACTAATAATAAGTGGCGTCCTAGCTTCATCAATCAAAATACTATCAACTTCATCGACAATCGCAAAGTTCAAATCACGTTGGCGCAACAAATCAACTTCGTTAACCATGTTATCGCGTAAGTAATCAAATCCGAACTCATTATTGGTGCCGTAAGTCACATCGGCCGCATAAGCCTCTTTGCGAGTAGCTGGACGCAAATGCTTCATTCTGGCATCATCATGAGCTTCATTATCATATTCAGGGTCATAAATAAACGATGCTTCGTTAATAATTACACCCGTCGACAGACCCAAAAAGTGGTAAACGCCACCCATCCAACTAGCATCACGTTGCGCCAA
>CAISVS010000091.1 GCA_903889015.1 uncultured bacterium
GACATCCAAACCGCCATGTTAGCAAATAGCTCAAGAAACTTGGCTGAAAACACCCGTACGGCCACAAATTACGACGAATTTAAGTCAATTATTTCTACTCATAAAGGTTTCGTAAAAGTATTTTGGAATGATAATTCCGAAATTGAAGAAAGAATCAAAAAAGAGACAACCGCTTCCAGTCGTTGTATGATTATTGATCACCAAGAGAAAGTCGGTAAAGACTTTATTACCAGCGAACCTTCATCAACCGAATGGATATTTGCTCAAAGTTACTAGTGTAAACTGACAATAAACAGAAAATAGAATGCAATACCATTTTTGGTCATATGCAGTAATATTGATGACCATATACTACCAGTTGATTCGCGAAGCAGACACAGAATAACACTCAAAGCAAATGTATCAACGCCTACATTCCAGGCGCCGTGCAAAAATCCAAAGGTTGCACTGGTTAGTAATATGGCCGCCCAAATCGGTAAATATTTTTTTATCTTGCCATACAAATATCCACGAAATAGCACCTCCTCGGCAACTGGAGCGACTACCACCAAAGTCACAAAGGCTAATATCAATTCATAACGTTGATTAACGCCGCCAAAACCAGTATCTTGAGCTTGATTAACATCAAAACCTGGCATTATTTGGGTTGTTATATATATCAAGATTGCTGACAAAAATACATAGACAATCAAACCAGCTGGCGCCATCAATATATCCGTCCAAGTTGGCAACCTAGTCAAGCCAACCTCTTGCAAACTAGTGTAATATTTTTTAATCAACCAAGGTAGCCCGACCACCAATATCAACGTTACAATATATATAACAGCCGCAATTGATGCATTTAAGACAGCTTCATTCAATGATCTAACTGGCACCCCAAAAGCAATCAACAACCTTAACAATATGACGGCTATTATTTGAGACATATAAAAACCAACAACAACCCATATAGACAAGGCTAAAGCTTTGATAAATTTAGATAACTTAGAATAGTTTTGCAACATCAACAATCGTCACTAACAATGTTAGCCCCATTAATAATGAAAAACCGACTGTTTGGATTTTTTGTTCACGCTCTTTGGTTAATTTCTTTTTCGACAATTTAAAGACTACGATCGTAAACCACCTACCGCCATCCAGCGCTGGAATTGGTAAGATATTCATGACCGCTAACGACAACGAAATAATCGCCGTCAAAAATACCAATTGCGTTAACCCCGCCTGCTGAGCAGCTGGAAATATAGTCCCCAAAATACCAATTGGTCCTGCTACGCCATCACTAACCGATTTCAATTCAGCCGACGCTTGCTGACGTACACCAGCATCAGGATTTAGTTGTGATATCAGCCCATTTGATAGATTAACAACCATATCACCCAAACTCGTTAATGTCAGCCAGGTAAATTGCGCTGTCGTCGCCACGCCAACAATTGGTGCTGACCAAGTTGATTTAATTAAATCACGTTGACCTAAACTTGCCCCAAAATAGCCACCATTCTCGCCAGTACCTAGTGTTACTTGGATGCTTTTTTCTACTCCAGCGTGATTATAAACAACTTCGATTGTTTTACCTTTGTTTTGTTTAGATAATTCAATCATTCGATCGGCTGTTAATACCTGTTGTCCAGCAAAACTTATAATCGTATCGCCTGTTTTAATACCAGCTTTTTCAGCTGCGTGACCAGCTGTCAAACCAGCAATCATAACTGGTTGATTAATAATCGTTGTATCGCCCACAACGGTAAATTGGTCTGCTAACACTTTTGGTATACCCGTAACTGCCAATATCGACAACAAAACAGCCGCCACAATCCAGTTAGCCACTACACCAGCAAACAAAATACGTGTTTTTTGCCAAAAAGTCGCCGCACCGTAATCACCAGGTTTATCAGCTGCATCATATTCGCCTTTCAAGCTAACAAAACCACCCAAAGGCAGCCAGTTTAAGGTTAAAAGGACGCCATTTTTCAATTTTTTCTTCCATGCCCGTGGCGGCATGCCAATACCGAACTCTTTGACTACAACACCGTTGCGACGAGCAATAATGGCATGTCCAAGTTCATGCGCTACCACCAAAAATACTAAAATAAACAACCCAACAATAATACCAAATAATAACCCCATAATTACCCCCCAAATCGCCTTGAGCGTCGATTAAACTCTGTTAATATATTCGTGATGTCGTCCTTGGTCATGTCTGGCCACAATTTATCGATAAACATAATTTCACTGTAAGCAATACGCCACAACATAAAATTCGACAACCTTTGTTCACCGCTGGTTCGAACAACCAAATCAATTGGTGGTACTTCTGGTGAATAAAGATTTTTTTCAATTAATTCGGGTGTAACATCGTCAGCCGCAATACCAGATTTAACGATTTTTTTCACCGCATCAACAATCTCTAATTGTCCACCGTAATTAAAACAAATCGACAATGTACCAGCCGTATTATTGGCAGTCACCTTTTCAGCATTATCAATTTCTTTCAGCAAACGATCGCTTAAGTTTTCGCGAGACCCCAAAATATCCAACTTAATATTATTTTTATCAAAGATTGGTAAATCTGACGTCAATGATTTAATAAGTAAGCCCATAATTCGGCTAATCTCATCTTCGCTGCGCTTCCAA
>CAISVS010000092.1 GCA_903889015.1 uncultured bacterium
AATCGAAGAAATGGCTTTTAGCTATTTGAATCCACCTGAATATAAACGTCTAAAAATATTGTTGAAAAAGCGCCTCGGTAAAAGTACACGCAAGTTAGGTGAAGTAAAAATTGAAGTCGCTGCCGAATTAAAACAATATAACATCAATGCCGAAATTAACGGTCGTGTTAAAAGCGTCTACAGCCTTTATCGTAAGCTTGCCAAAGTTGATGGCAATATTGATGATATCTATGACTTAATGGCACTACGCATTATCGTCGATAAAAAAGAAGATTGTTATATCGTTCTAGGAATTCTTCATGGTATGTATAAGCCGATGATTAATCGTATCAAAGATTACATTGCGACACCAAAACCTAACGGCTATCAAAGTTTACACACTACTGTTATTACCCGCAATAAACAGATTGTTGAATTTCAGATTAGGACCTACGAAATGCACGATTACGCCGAACGTGGACTGGCCGCCAGTTTTCAATATAACGAACAAAAAACATCCAAAGATTATGTCAAAAAGCGCAAAAGTTCAACTTTACCCAGCAACATGCAATGGATATCACAACTGCAGGAAGTTGTTGCCAAGTTGAAAAATAACGAAGAAGTCTCAACTGATCAATTAAACATAGATTTGTTTGGTAATCGCATCTTCGTTCACTCGCCCAAAGGTGATATTTACAATCTACCTGAAGGCGCCCTACCACTGGATTTTGCCTATTTAGTTCATAGTGATATAGGTAAACACGCCTACAGCTTTCGGGTTAATGGCAAAATGCATCCATTCGATAAACCACTTCAAAACGGCGACATCGTCGAAGTTGTGACACGCAAATTGTCATTACCAAAACAGGCATGGAAAGATTTAATTACCACCACTCACGCCCGTAATAAATTACGCGCTCAATTATCACAAACCGACTTATCACAAATTATTACCAATGCTAGTAATATTATTCGATTAAAAGCTAGCGGTCGGAAAAAGTAAACTCTTACAATATATTTTCAATTAATATGAATAATTTATCTAACTATTGACGCTGTTGGAGTATAAATTTAATTCTTTCCTTGACCGCAGAAATATGAAGATAATTTTCTAACATCGCAAATGCTAGAAATTGATAGCCTGCCTCCCAGATTAAATCAACATAAGTATATGGCTTTATGTCTGCCAATACTTTTTCGCCATAAATCGCAAACACAATATCTGCTATCAAGATTAGCAAGAATCCTATCGCTACTGCTTTCCAAAATGTTGCCAACTTTCCGTCTTTATACTCGTCAGCTACCAAAATAGTAAGCAGTGAGAAAATAACCAAGACTAAATCACCTACTCCGTAACCTATATTTACGATGTTCGTTAAAAGGTCTACGTCAGGATCAAAAGCTTGATATACCCCAAAATATGCAACCAATGCTGTTAGCGCAAGTGAAGCTAACAGTACGATATACAAAAGTGACTTGTTGACCGTTCTTAGCTTGATTCCCGCCGTAACAAAACCCTGATAAACACCTAGACCAAAAAATGGATAACCTAACAAGAAAAAGATATCAGCCAACGAAGGCGCAATAGTACCACTCACAATAAAAGTATCTGATACATACCAAATAACTTCAGCTGTCGCCCAGCAGATTAGTCCGCCAGCTATCAAAAGTAGCGTCCTACCATTTGCACTTCTGAACCCAAATATTCTTGATGTATAGATACCAATCAAGGCGGCTCCGACTGAAAAAAACAAACCTAATCCCTGAATCTAAGGTCCACGCACCTGTGGGCTTAAGACATAAAGACTCGAAAGAGCGAGGAAAACAATCACAAAAATAAGGGCAGTTAATCGGATTTTCATACAACCACTCCCCCCGTCATCTTATTAATCTCAGCCTTAGCTTTCTCTTCACCTACATAATCAACCATAATCTCACTGAGTGAAGTTATAATAACGTCATCTGGTTCACCTGAAAAGAATTGACCATATACCTCAGCTGTACTTTGTCCAAAATACTTTGAAATCAGGTTCAAAGCTGCTGTTTGTAAGTTTGATGCTTGTTCCATGGTTATATATTACATCGAACACGTAAGAATAAGCAAATTGCTTAATAATACTCGTACACTATCCACGTTGTTGAAGTTTTAATTTAATTTTTTTCTGAACACCAGAAACATGAAGATAATTTTCTAACATTCCATAGACCGGTAACAAATAGCCTGCTATCCAAAGTAAATCAATATACGTATAGGGCTTCATATCATCCAAGAACTGTTGGCCATATATCGCATACACTATATCTGCTATCAACACTAGCAAGAAACCTAAAGCAATCGCCTTCCAAAACGATGCAAGTTTGCCACCCTTGTATTCTCTGGCGACTAATATCGTCATTAATGAAAGAATAATCATAACTAAGTCACCCAATCCATAACCAATATTCACAATGTTCGCTATTGGTTCTGCGGTCGAATCATAGGCTTTGAATAATATAAAATATACTACTAAATACGTAAGAATAAGGGATGCTGTCAATACTATTACTAAAAGTGATTGATTGACTTGTTTTAACTTGATTTTTGCCATTGTAAAACCGTAATAAATGCCAGCGCCGAAAAACGGATAAGCCAGCAAAAAGAATATATCAGCCATCGAAGGAGAAGTAGCGCCACCCTCAATAAGTTTATCTGATACATACCAAATTATCTCAGCCACAGACCAGCATATTAATCCGCCAGTTATTAGAATAAAAGATCGGCCGATAGTACTTTTAAAACCATATATCCGTGACGTGTATATACCCACCAAAGATGCTACAATTGAAAAAATCAAACTAAATGCTTGAATCTGAGGGATTCGTATTGACGGACTTATGACATAGATAGCCAAAAGGACCAAAAAAACTGCCATAAGAATAATAAAATTGGGTCGGATTACTATTTTCATAAGGATGACTCCTTAACAATCTTATCAATTTCACTCTTAGCCTTATTTTCACCTACGTAGTCAACCATGATTTCATTGAGTGAAGTAATAATAACGTCATCTGGTTCACCAGAAAAAAAGTGAGTATATATTTCAGCAGTACTTTGACCAAAGTACTTCGAAATCAAATTTACGGCCGCTGTTTGTAATTTTGATATTTGCTCCATATTTATATATTACATCTAACATATAAGAATAAGCAAATTATCTGTCTACTGCAGCAACTTATTTATTTTGTGTTCCAACGCTCAATTGACTTATAAATAATCGCCTTGGCTTCAGCTTCATCACCCCAGCCTTTGACGAATGTTGAATTTGCCTTTTTGAGGTCTTTGTAGTGCGTAAAGTGATGAGTAATTTGGTCAATTTTTTGCTTTGGCAAATCAGACAATGACAAATATACGTTACCTGTGTTACGGTCATCAGCCGGAACAACAATAATCTTGTCATCAACTTCGCCATCATCTTCAAATTTCATTACACCCAAAACACGAGCCTTCAAATATATTCCGGTTGGCAATGGTTCGTCGGTAATAATTAAAGCGTCTAGTTCATCGCCATCTTCGTCCAAAGTTTGTGGAATAAAGCCATAATTAGTAGGTTTGGCAAAGATTTTTGGATCAACGCGGTCAAGTTCCATAATCGCTTTTTCGCGATTCCATTCAATTTTGTGGCTACTGCCAGCTGGAATTTCAATTACTACGTTAATAACACCGCCTTCAACATCGCCAGGTGTAAGAATTTGATTAAAGTCTGCCATATTTATCTCCTTAGTTAACCCTAAATTAATTTTTATTATATCACGCAAAGAAAACTATTTTTTCAAGCTGTGTAAATATTCGTCAATACTATCAGCTGCTGTTGCGCCTTCACCAACTGCGCTAGCAATTTGCATAGTTGCGCCACTTCTGACATCACCGCTAGCAAAAATACCCGCAATATTTGTTTGTAAATGTTTGTCAGTCACGACAAAACCTTGATCGTCAAGTTCAATGCCGCTACCAATTAGGAATCCAGTATTAGGTTTCAGCCCAGCAAACACAAAAACGCCATCAGTTGCAATATCAACTAACTTGCCGTCTTTCGTTACGCGAACTGCTGTGACATGACCATCGGTTGCCACGATTTCTTCGGTTGGAGACTGCAGATGAACGGTTATTTTATTATCGTCAACATATTTTTTCAATTCATTTTGCAAAACTTCGCTGGCTTTTACAGTACTGCGAACCACTAAATCAATATGCGTTGCAAAACGTGTCAAATAGATTGCTTCTTGGACCGCTGAATTACCGCCGCCGACTACAACTAATCGTTTGCCACGATAAAAAGCGCCGTCACAAGTTGCACAATAATGCACACCGCGACCATAATATTCTTCTTCGCCCGGTACACCCAATTTATTATTAGCATTGCCAGTTGCAATTAATACTGCCTTGGCTTTGACCTCAACATCATCAACTGTTAATATGATTAGCCCGCCTTCTGATCGTACCGCCGAAACGTCACCGAATTCAATTTTGGCACCAAAACGTTTAGCCTGTTTTTCCATTTGCTCGGCCAAGGCCATGCCTTCAATACCGTCAGGAAAGCCTGGATAGTTATCGATCATATCAACAACCGCTGGGATACCGCCAACCATCGCTTTTTCATATAGTACCGTATCAATATCTTCACGCGCCGTATAAATTGCTGCCGTTAGAGCACTCGGACCAGCACCAATCATTACTACATCTTGAATTTTTTCTTCCACAAATCTCTCCTTTTTTATTTAGCACCACTATTATCAATTTTATGAATTTCAACTATAAATTCTAAAGGCGAGTTCGCTGGAATAGTACCTGATTCTCGCGCCCCATAGGCCTTAGTAGCAGGAATAGTTAAACGAACAACACTTCCAACTTTTACGCCAGTTAACCCTTCCGTCCAACCACCAATAACATTACTCAAAGAAAACGTTGCTGGCGCATCGTCAGTATTTTTCTTTTTGCTACTATCGAATATTATTCCATCCGATGTCCAACCGAAATAACTTGCGTTAATAGAATCCGTAGCTTTAATAGCATCACCAGTACCCTCTACTAGAGTCTCAACTTTTAGCGCCGTGACACTTGCAGTATCAAAAATACCAGCACTATACCCAACCAACGCTTCCGAATTAGCTGCATTTATCTGGGATGCCGCTTTTTGTTGATCTAAGTAATCATTATATGCTTTCGTTTGAGCTGCCGTATCAGTTGAATTGTTCTGCACACTCAGTGCCATCGCCAAAAACGACCCTAAAGTTCCGATTGTCAGTACAACCGCAATAATCCAAATACCAATCCTTTGCGATACTGGTGTCGCCATAAAATATATCCCCTCTTTCAATTACTATTTATCTATTATATCAAATTACAATCGCATGCGCTTCAGATATTGCCGAAGCAGTGATTGATTTAATTACTTCACCAACCTCATCGCTGGTCAAAGTATGTTCATGTGATATTAATTTAATACGAATAGTAATGTTTTTAGTAGTTTCGCCTTCAGATTGATAAATATCAATCGGAGTCACACTAGATTGAAGTTTGATATAACTCAATGCTTCCTCAACCGCATCAACTATCTGATTGTATTCAACTTTTTCATTTACTTGAAAACATATGTCGCGTTCAGTCGCAGGGTAACGGCTTAATGGACGATAGCCGCTTATTTTAGCTGCTGCAAATAATTCCCGAGTGTTAATTTCAAACCCAGCCGCATATTCAGGCAACTTAAATCCCTTGGTAACTGATTTTTTGTATTCGCCAATAATACCAACTGTTTTGTCTGTCGTTTTATCAATAATCTCAGCACTACGGCGATATTCAAACGGCATTGCAACCGGAAGACTTAATTCATTGTCAATCGACTTATAACTTAGCTTCAACCCCAACGACTTGCATAAATAATCAAATATTTGCTTGGCTTGATAATATGGCGCACCGACTAACTTATTTTTATTAGCAATAATCAGTGCCATCATATCAGATTCAACCGGTACATTTTCACTGGTCATACCATCTTGTTTTTGATGTGACTTATTAACTTCAAACAAGGCGAAATCATCAAAGCCTTGTTTAATATTTAGATGAACCAAGCCTAGCAAGCTAGGAGTTAAAGTCTGACGATAATACTGCAAGTCTGGACTTATCGAATTGACAATTCGGTACGAATTATCAGTACTTTGGCCAGCTTTTTTTATTACATCACCATGAATAAAACTATAAGTTAATACCTCGTTCGCGCCAGCCCGAACCAAAATTTTGCGTAATTTGCTGCGGAATATGTCAAAATCGTCTGGTCGCACTGCTGTAAAATTTCGAACCGGCAAAGTTGGATTAATATTATCAAAGCCATTTATTCGTCCAATTTCTTCAATAATATCTTCTGGCAAGTGAATATCAGCTCGCCAATATGGCGCTGTGACACGTAACAAATCAGATCCGGTTTGCTCGGCCAAAAAACCAATATTTTGCAAAGTTTGAATGATTTCTTGACCTGTGAATTCACTACCTAAGATACTGTTTATTGTCTCGACTTGTAATTCAACAATCGGTTCTTGGTTATTGCCGGGGTATGATTCAGCAATAAGACTAATCAATTTCGCATCAGCCCATTCTTGTGTTAATTTTATGGCTTCATCTAAGACTAATGCAGATAGTTCAGCTGGCTGGCCTTTAGTAAATCTGGTAATCGCTTCACTAAATATTCCGTGGCGCATTTGAGTGGCCCGTAATTTGTATAGGTTAAAAGTTGCACTTTCGATAATTATATTTTTAGTGTTGGCGTCAATTGCGGTATTTGCACCACCCATCGCACCAGCCAACCCAATTGCCGTTTCTCCTGAAGCAATCACAATATCATCAGCCGTAAGTTCAATCGTTCGACCATCGAGTAAATCGAGTTTCTCCTTGTCGCGTCCAGCCCGAACATGAATTTCAGCTTTACCGTCATTTAAAGCAATCAATTTGTCATAATCAAAAGCATGCAATGGCTGGCCAGTCAGCATCATTAGATAATTCGTGACGTCAACAACCGCATTAATCGGCCTAACGCCAACTCGTGATAAGTACGTTTGAATTTGAATAGGTGATTTTCGGCTACCACTGGCAACCGACATTACTGTCGCTAGATATCGAGCTGATAATTCAGCATCATCAATCGTGACTTTCAGATTAATGTCTTGGGGCTGGTCTTGATTAAAATTGGTTGTTTTTGGCTTTAGCCATTCTGGAGTCTCAAAAGCCTTACCTTGAATAGCCGCAACTTCGCGCGCAAAACCCACAATACCAAAACAATCAGGGCGATGAGTTAATGATTTATTTTCAATATCTAACAGATAATCATCCATACCGTAGGCTTTGTCAAACATCGTGCCTGGAGCCAAATTATCATTAATAACTAAAATCCCCTCGTGATCATCAGATAGGTCCAATTCCTGAGGGCTAGCAATCATACCACAGCTCATTACACCACGAAGCTCACGCGTACCTAAAATAAATGGCTCAGCTTTGCCAAAAGTTTGAGGCACAATCGATTCTGGTGGCAACCAAGCGACTAATTGTCCGGCGGCAATATTTGGCGCACCACAGACAACCTGAATCAAACCATCTTGATCACGATTAACATTTGGCGTAACCTTGCCATCATCGATTTTTACGATATTTAAGTGATCTGAGCCTTCGATTTTATCCGCCGTGATGACCTTAACTATTGTCACATTTTTATACTTTTCACCAAAATCAACAACTTCTTCAATTTCAACTAAACGAGCGCCGATTAAAGTTGACAGTTCATCAACTCGTAAATTAATGTCTGTGTACTTTTTTAACCAATTCAGTGAAATAATCATAAAAACTTCCTTAGAAACGCTAATTTACCTGATTCAAAATGACGCAAATCTTCAATACCATACTTCAACATCACCAAACGTTCAACTCCACCGCCCCATGCAAAACCACGATATTTAGTTGAGTCAATGCCAGCCGCCTGTAATACATTAGGATGAATCATCCCGCAACCTAACATTTCTAACCACTCACCTGGTTTACCGCCAAGTGCCGCTGGTTTTTCAATCGCAAACTCTAACCCAGGTTCAACAAACGGAAAATAAGCTGGCTGAGTTTTAATCTGCAATTTTTGGCCATAATATGTTTCAAAAAAGCTACGCAATGTGCCCAACATTTGGCCTAATGTAGCAGTCTCGCTAACAAAAACACCCTCGCATTGGTAAAAAGTATGTTCGTGTGTTGCATCAACGTCTTCATTGCGGTAAACTCGTCCGTAACTAACAGCTGCAATTTGTCCGCCTGATTCTAACTTTGCTTTACCATTCTTTAAAATGCGATTTTGCATGGTTGAAGTATGAGCCGGTGGAATAAAACCTTCTTCAGTCCTGAAAGTGTCATAACCATCGCGTGCAGGGTGATTTTCATGAAAGTTAAGAGTCGCAAACATATGTTCGTCATCGTCAATTTGTCTTGATTCAATCGCTTCAAAGCCCATACGCGTAAAAATATCAATAACGTTTTCAAGCTCTGATGTCAACGGATGTTGACTACCATTTTCAGTCGGTAACAATTGAAGTGGTTTATTGTTAATACCCCAAGGTGCTGTCACATCAATTGATTCAACGGTTGCATTATCAAGTTCCGTCTCACGATCAATAACCGCTGATTCTAATACTTGTTTTAATTCGTTAACACTTTTACCATAAGCCCCACGCTCTTCGACTGGTAATGTCGCGATTACACTCATTAACTGTTTTAGTTCTGGCAGCTTCAAAATTTCACGCGGCGTTGCGCTAGTTGCAATACTTGCCAACAAATTATTACGAACGGTTTCAATATTTTGCATAATTACTTATTATTATACGCTATAACCTTAGCTATGTTCTATACTTAAAACCATTAACCAAACAGCGATACCAACTGCAGCGATAATTATAATCGCCCAAACCCAAGCTAAACTGGTAGTTTTTTTGGTGCCAGTTATATATTGAGAATCATCAACACCGTCAGGACGATCGGCTAATTTGGCACGCTCCTTAGCTCTGGCCTGTAGTTCAGCCGCTAATTGATTTTGAAATTCTGATTTTTGTTCATCTTGTCGAATAAATAATGCCATAACATTAATTATACCACTCCCTAAATTCTATAACCAAACGCAACTTCACTCAAGTTTAACGCTTTATCCTGGTTTTTAGCAAGCCAAGTATAGACTTCAAGTGGCGTATGCCACTTGAGTCTTTTCCTTGGCTTGTTGTTTAGCTCTGAGGCAATGTTA
>CAISVS010000093.1 GCA_903889015.1 uncultured bacterium
ATGCTAGCCAGTGCGGGCATGGTACGAAGCGACGTTTATATCACAAATATTGTGAAATACCGTCCACCCGAAAACCGTGACCCCAAACCCGAGGAAAAAGAAGCCTTTTGGCCATATTTGGTGCGTCAGCTGGATGTCATTAAACCGCAAATTGTCGTGACATTAGGCAGACACAGCATGGAATATTTCCTGCCAGGGGTCAAGATTAGTGAAATTCATGGACAGCCACAACACGTGTCGTTTGGTGATACAAAAATAGTGGTTGTGCCACTGTATCATCCGGCAGCTGCGCTGTATAACGGCGGTATGCGGACTACACTAATCGAAGATTTTAATAAGTTACCAAAAATAATAGAAAATAATAAATAATAAAAGTTCGCTGTACAGCGAAAGGAGAATACAAACTATGGGTCAACAAAGACTCGCTAACGTGCAAGGGGACGACCAATCAAAACGTCCAAACCAACCACAAAGGCAAAAATCAAACAACACGGTGTTAAACAACACCACCACTCGCAAGGGTGAAGCTTACCGCGCGCAACGTCGCACCAGCGAGAATGTTAATATTCGCGCTAGTCAGCACGTTATTAATGTGCCGGTCAACAAATCAATTTATAACGGCTATCAAGGCCGACAATTCAGTCCAGCCGACCAAAAAAATCAGCCAAAATCGAACGGTCCCAAGATTAAAATCGTACCAATCGGTGGCTTAGGCGAAATGGGCATCGGCAAAAACATGATGGCAATTGAATACGATAATGACATTATCGTAATTGACGCCGGATTCTTGTTTCCTGGGGCTGATTATCCAGGTATTAACTACATTACGCCTGATATTACCTATCTGGAAGAGAACAAACACAAAATCAGGGCTCATATCTTTACACACGGACACCTTGACCACATCGGCGCTTATCGCCACATGGCTCACAAAATTCCAGCGCCAGTTTACAGTACCAAATTTACAATTGGTATGTTGCAAAAGACGATGGAAGAGGCAACCAGTGGTTACGAACCTGAATATATCGAAATGAATCCTGACACACACGAACGTGTTCAAATCGGTGATAATTTTAATATCGAACTTGTTCGCATGGACCACTCGATTCCAGATTCAGCCGGTATCATTATCCGTACACCACTTGGTGTTTTGATTCACACTGGTGACTGGCGCTACGAAAGCGCTCCAATCGATGGTAAAAAAGTCGACATGGAACGTTTGACTGAAGTCGCTGCCAAAGAAGGCATTTTGATGCTGATGAACGAATCAACTAACTGTGAATCAGATGGTACACACACTCACAGCGAATTTGATATCCAAGAAAGCATTGGTCAAGTTATGACCAAATATCCAGCTAATCGCTTGATTTTAAGTTGTTTTTCTAGCCAGATTCACCGCATGCAATTAATTTTGGACGAAGCAAAGATGCATGATCGCAAAGTTGCTTTTGCTGGTTACAGTATGATTCAAAACCTAGAAGTTGCCTTGCGCACAGGTGTTATCAAAGTTCCCAAAGACGTTGTCGTCAAAATGGAAGACATTGTCAAAATGCCAGACAGTAAAGTTGCTATCGTTTGTACCGGTTCACAGGGTGAGTTTAATGCCGTTTTGAACCGTATGGCCAGTGGTAGCCACAAATTTATCAAGATTAAAAACTCTGACGTTATTGTCTTTAGTTCAAACCCAATTCCTGGTAATGAAAAATCGGTTGTCCGAACAGTTGACGGTTTGATGCGCGAGGGTAGTGATGTGATTCAAAACGGCCGAACTCACTTGACTGGAATTGGTCCATTGCACCTTTCAGGACATGCATATCACGACGATCATGTCACCATGATTAACGCCTTGAATCCTAAATTTTACATGCCAATTCACGGTGAATACCATATGTTGGTTCACAATGCCGAGATTGCCGAGCAAAAAGCTGGCGTCAAACGCGAAAATATCTTTGTTTGCGACAGCGGTGATGTCATCGAAATTAGTCACGAAGGTGCTAAAAAAGCTGGACGTGTGCCAGTTGGCGGTATTATGTACGACGACAGCGGTGCAATTGTATCCGAAGTTGTTTTGAAGGACCGTATTCACATGGCTTCCGAAGGTATGTTTGTGGTTGTCCTAACTATCCAACGTGGTAGTGGACGCCTAATGACCAGCCCTGACATTATCAGCCGTGGATTCATTTATCTACGTGATAGTGAAGAGTTGATGGGTATGATTCGTCAGTATTTGAAACAAAAAGTTGCTCGCGCTTTTAGTGGCAAGCACGTTGATTTGGATGTTATTAAAAAAGAATTACGCGACGAAATTACGCACATTTTGTACGATCAAACTCGTCGTACGCCAATTGTTATACCTGTGATTAACGAAATCGGTGGCGGTGGTAACAGTGGTCAGCAAAACCAAAATCGTCAAAACCAGCCAAGTGAACAGCGTCAGCAAACTCCTGGACATTTTGTTCGACCAATGCCTAAAAAGTTTCCCGCACCACAAGTGCCAGACACCGAAGCAACCGAACCACGAAACCGCGTAGACAACCGCGCTTACTAACCATAAGCGCCCTTGCAA
>CAISVS010000094.1 GCA_903889015.1 uncultured bacterium
AATATCCAACTTAATATTATTTTTATCAAAGATTGGTAAATCTGACGTCAATGATTTAATAAGTAAGCCCATAATTCGGCTAATCTCATCTTCGCTGCGCTTCCAATTTTCAGTGCTGAAAATATAAAGTGACACAAATTTAACCCCAGCTTCAAAAGTAGCCGTGACGATATCTTGGACGGTATTATAGCCCGCTAAATGACCCTCGTAGCCTGGTAAACCATGTTTTTTAGCCCATCGACGATTACCGTCAACGATAAATCCAATGTGATTAGGAATAATAGATTCAGTCATTAAATTGTCAAAATATCTTTCTCTTTAGTTCTAAATAATTCATCAACTTTGGCGTTCACAGTCGCCATAATACCATCAATCGTCTTTTCGACACGCTTGACGTCATCTTCAGATAATTCTTTGGCTTCTTTTTTACGCTTGGCTTCTTTTAGGGCGTCTTGGCGGATGTTTCGCATTGCAATCTTAGCTTCCTCAACCTTTTCACTAGTTTGTTTAACTAATAATTTACGTCGTTCTTCGGTCAATGGTGGTACTGGTACGCGGATTACACGACCATCATCACTTGGATTAAAGCCCAAACTTTGATCATTGCGAATTGCAGCACTGATAGCTGTAATACTACCTGGATCAAATGGCGTAATTTGCAATAGTTGTGCCTCGGGTGCTGTAATATTTGCGACCTGATTTAATGGCATCAATGTTCCATAAACTTCAACTTTTACGGCCTCTAATTGACCTGGATGTGCTCGACCAGTACGAACTTTTTTCAACTCTTCGCTGTAGTGGTTAATAGCTGCTTCAAATCTGTTCTCATAGGGTTTTGTATCAAACATAATACAACTATTGTAACCAAAAACGCCTATTTTTGCCAGTACCAACAGATAGAATCAAAATTATCTTAACAATTAATACAGGCCATAGCGACCTTTTTGAAGATTATAATTCTGTAAAGCTTCGACGTCTAACATGGCACGATTATAAACCATAGCGATCCTTGATAGAGTTATAATTTTGCAAAACTTCAGCCACCGGCAAAGCCCTGTTAAATATCATGACCTCGGACACCATACCTAGCCAATATCTTGCAGTATTGAAACCTTCACCTACGGTGATTGCAGGCAAAGTAGTCGGCCATAAAGTTTGTGATTGATCAAACTTACTAACGCCATTCAAATAACCTTTGATGTTATTTGCCGATTTATCCCAGACTAAAGTTACATAATACCAAGTATTAGCCAACATTCCAGATGGAATGTAATTGCCACCACTGTATGTACCAGCGTCATTACCAACGACCACACCAAAAGTACCGCTAGCATTTTCTTCAAACCGTATACCGGTATTACCGCCATTGTAATTAGTTGTAAATGGATTACGATAGTTCTCAACAACTGTTGCGTTCATCCAAAAAGATATCGTACCTTGAGCGTAAAAAGATCCTAAGTTACCGGCATTAACGTAATCGTTTATGCCATCAAAACTAAGGCTACCACCATTAACGCTACTGAATCCAACGCCATTTGCTAATAAACCGTTCCTGCCATTACCACTTAAATCATTCCAAACCGTACCATTAAACGGTGATGAATATGAAGTTGTATTGCCAGCGTCTAGACTGATTTGTAAACCATAGCTTTGGCAGTCACCTGCTGTTGGCGAGCTGTCGTTAGTAATACGGTAAGTTGTTAAGTTTTTAGTTACTGCAAGACAAAAACCTTGTGGAGTTAGGCTGTTGTTAACAGCATAAATACAGGTCGTAGTACCAGTGCATGATGCGATACCTTTGTTACCATTAGCCGAGGCTAAGTCGGCTGGATAAGCACTGCCAGTGACTTGGTCTAATTTAAATATATTAGATGCATTATTTAAGTCAGATTGAATTGAGGCAACTGTAGCACGTTGCGAAATACCAGTATAACTGACGATGGTAATTGCAGCCAGAATACCGATGACGACGATGACGACTAATAATTCGACTATTGTAAAACCGCGGTTTTTAGGACAAGACGAACAGACTGGTGTGTTTGAATAGCCCACAGATTCAGCACCGTTATGCATATGTTTAAGTATAAGCGTAATATGATTGGTTTTCAAGGAAGAATAAGAGTAGGGATTGGGTATACCATGGCTTACTCTGGGTTAAACCCTGAATAAATAAAAAGTATGTTGTGTATACCAGATTAGGACTTGTTGTATCTGTTAAGGGTTAGACCCTGAGCACTTGAGTAGACATTATCACCATAAAAAATAACCACGTAATTTCTACGTGGTTATTTAAAAAATATGAATTTTTAGTCGTTGACGCCTAATTCAATTCGTTTGAATTGACGAATGATTAGATTTTCGCCAGTTTTTGCGATGTTTTCTTTGACAAAGTCTTCAACAGTTTGCTTGTCGTTTTTGATGTATTCTTGTTGCATCAATACTTTTTCAGCAAAATGCTTTTTAACTTGACCATCAACAATTTTATCAATCATATCAGCTGGTTTTTTGCCTTCAGTAACAATACGCTCTTTGGCTTCATTACGAACACGTTCAAGTTCAGCCGCAGGAATATCAGCTTCGCTGACATAGATTGGTGACATCGATGCAATTTGCAATGCAATTTCGTGCGCGAAAGATTTAAAACCATCAGTGCGGGCCACAAAATCAGTTTCACAGTTGACTTCAACGATAACACCAATACGTCCACCATGAACATAGCTGTCGATTAGGCCTTCGCGAGCTTCACGATCGCCTTTTTTCTCGGCTTTAGTAACACCTTTTTTACGAAGTACTTCCAAAGCTTTATCAAAATCACCACCAGCTTCAACTAATGCCGTTTTAGCATCAGTCAAACCAATACCGCTTAACTCTTTTAATTTTTTGATATCTTCGATCGATACGCCCATCGCTTAATTCTCCTTTGTATCAGTTTTTTCGATTGTTTCAACAGTTTTGTTTGAAGTTG
>CAISVS010000095.1 GCA_903889015.1 uncultured bacterium
ATTTGTCCCAGCCCTTTTCGAAATTATGGTGCCACGCCATCAGTGTTTTGTCGTAATCTGGTCCAAAATTATGCCAATCTTCCATAACAAATAAACCTTCGATTGACTTGCCGATTTGAGCAATTGATGGAATCATACCACCAGGAAATATGTATTTACCAGTCCATGGGTCGACGCTGTGATTGGTATTATTGCCACCAATTGTGTGCAGCAAAAATAGCCCATCGTCACTTAATGATTCGTGAACAACTTTCATGTATGTTCGATAATTTTTGTGATTGACGTGTTCAAACATGCCAAGTGAGACGATGTGGTCAAACTGGTCATTAATGGCGCGGTAATCTGTTAATTTAACTTCGATTGGCAGATTTTTGTAGGTTTCATTAGCTAATTTTTGTTGCTCTTTGGACACGGTGACGCCAACTGCGCTGACGCCGTATTTTTCGGCGGCATAGCCAATAAAGCTACCCCAGCCACAACCGATGTCGAGGATTTTGTCGCCTTTTTTAAGCCCGATTTTGCGACAAACTAAATCTAATTTTGCCAGTTGAGCATCATCGAGTGTCGTGGCGTTTTGCCAATAACCGCTGGTGTAAGTCATACGCTTGTCCAACATAATACGGTATAAATCATTGCCGATGTCGTAATGTTTTTGGCCAACTTTAAAAGCTTTTGATTTGCGTCCGGCGTTAAGTACGTATTTTGAGGCTACTTTTAGCACAATGTCCCAGTTGCCTTGGATTTGCTTTTCTAAATCAGCCGTAAATACCTTGTCAAAAAATTGGTCTAAATTTGGGCAATCCCACCAGCCTTCCATGTATGACTCACCTAGCCCCAGTACGCCTTGGCGCAAAATGCGTCCGTACGCAGCGTCGTTGTGAACTTGAATATCATACGGTTTGTCGCCGTCAATTGTAATGCCGGCCTTGTCGAGTATCGATTTGATGATTTGTTTATCAGATTTCATACGGTTAAAGTCCTTTCAGATTTAAAAGTTATAACCTGTCTTAATTTGATAATACATCACATTGCCAGATAATGACATAAATTCAATAAATCAGATTGTTCTTTAGTGCATGAGCCGCGTAATCGCGACAGAGAGCCTAAGTCAATTAGGCTCTCTTACGTTTTAATAGCTTTTTTACCAATTTCATGATTTTTGAAATGGTAAAAAAAGCCAAATGACTAGCCGAGCCTACTGGTGTAGGCTTGATGTCAACCATGGCTTCACCAAGAATGGTGCCAGCCTCGTTGGTTAATTTATCAATATGTTTTTTCATAACTTTGTATATTCTGCTGATTTTACTGAATTTTGCTGGGTGTCACCTAGTAAAATTAGCAAATCTGCAGAATATAAAATTAAATATATATTATCTACGCTTCATGCACAAGAATAATCTGACTTATTAAAGAACGTTTGGTATTAGATTGTTTTGTCGCAATAACTAATCATAAGACAATAACATCAAGTGATTTGTGTGTCAAAGTAATGAGGTTGTTAGTTTTTTGGAGCTTGCTCGAGCTTGATTTGAACGGTTTTTTCGGTGCCGTCGTGTTGAATCTTGACAGAAATAGTTTGACCGACTTGTTTGTTGCGTACGACAGATGATAATGATGTGTTGGAATCTAGTTTCGTGCCATCAATCTCAAGAATAATGTCATTTTCGACTAGGCCGGCTTTGTCGGCTGGCGATCCTGGAATAACAGCTAGTTCGGCAGTAGTA
>CAISVS010000096.1 GCA_903889015.1 uncultured bacterium
TCTGGTTATCCAGCAGGGACGTATCTTGAAGGAAGATAGTGAAGAGATGATTGAAATTGCTGACCGAGCAACTGATCAAAACAAAAAAGCTACCGCCAAAGCACGGGAAAAACAGGCAACAGAAGCAACTATTATTCGGATTGTCGCCAAAGATACGGCGCCGAGAAGTAGTAAAAATAAGGAGAAATCATGAATCCAGAAGGAAGTGTCAACGGTATGAACAAAGAAGAGTCGGTTTTATTTGCGCAAAAATATCTAGAAGATTTGTTGTCATTTTTTGGAGCAAACATAACAGTATCATCGACCTGTGATGAAGATGTGATTGAATTATCTGTACCATCTAATGAATTAAACAGTCTGTTGATTGGGCGCAATGCTGAAACTTTACGCAGTTTGCAATATATCGTTTCGACGGTGTTACGCAACAAAGAAGCGATGTTTACGCGCGTTAATATTGATATTGCTGATTACAAAAAGCAACGTGCCGACCGTATTGCTGCCCAAGCTCGCGAATGGATTGAAGAAGTTAGGCGAACGGGTGATTCTCACATTGTCAGTTTAAACGCTGCCGACAGACGAATTGTCCACCGCGTCGCCAGCGAATATAGTGATATCCGCACCTTCTCTGAAGGTGAAGGCTATGACCGCAAGTTGACGATTGCGCAAGCGGGGAGTTAGGGGTTTGTTGACTAATTTTATATACCTGAATGTAGTTGATAAATAAAATATCCAGTCAGGTATAAACAAACTAAGGCCTTCTTCGGAGGCCTTAGTTGGTTGTGATTGTGCTTATGTTTAAAGTATGTTTAAATTAAGTCATTATATTCTTTAAGAAAGGTTATATTGTGAATAAACAAAAATCACAAACTGGTAGCATACATTTATTAATCGTCCTGATTGTGGTTATTGCGCTACTTGGCGCGCTCGGATTTGTTTATTGGAATAATTTTACAAATGATACAACATCATCAACAACTTACCTATTTGACAAAATGCCCGACCATGGCAATGTATTGGCTAGCTATGGCAGTAGCAAAGATTCAATAAAATCAACCACGTCGATTGTTAGGCTAGATAATAATGCGAAAACTAGTCTAGATACAGGAGGGGCTAGTTTTGAGGAATACCATGGTCCTTGGGTAATTGGTGGTACTTTCACGATTATAAAAAACGCAGATAATGGATATTCCATACTTTATCCTGACGGAAGCACAAAGCAGGTTGCTAATTCATTAGATTCTACACTAAGCAAGAATACTATCGATGGTGTAGGCAACGGAATAGCTATTGGTCAAGATACGCTGCTTGCTACGAAAGGTTATGCGTTAGTACAGATAAACCTAACAAGCGGTAGTATTAAAAATGTGTTTGAAATGAACGTATATGGGCCAACAGGTCAAGCGGGTGCACAGATGAGTTTAATCTCAATAACCAGTGATAAAAAAGAAGCTTTCGTGTATGTTGATACTTATCAGAGCGGAAAAGTTACAATTGGCAATGAGGTGATAGCGGGGAACTATATTTTCGAAGTAAATCTTAGCGATGGTACCTATACAAAATCGACTATGTCAAATAATATTGGTGGTATCCATATATATTCTATAAGTAATGACGGCAAACACATAGCCTACGTCAATTACGGCTATGATACCGATAACACAGAACACGATTACGTGCTCGATAAAACAACTGGGGAGAGCACTGAATTGCCATCTGGCAGTTTTGGCACTAATGGCTATGCTTACTTCTCTCCCGACGACAAGTTTTTAATCTTATCTCCAATAGGCGTAGATAATAGTCGTTATTTACAGGTATGGTCGTTTGCGTCAGAGTCTATAATTACTGAAGTAAAAACTCAGAATAGTATAATAGGTATAGGTTGGTCTGACAATAACGATTATATTTACAAAGAGACCACGGCAGACGATAATGGTGTTGATTATTTTAAGAATCTAAATATTTCCAAAAACGAAACATCTGATATTTATCAACAGTCAAAGAGTTATTATTACTGGTCTACATTAATTAGTTACTAATTATCACTCGCTTTGTTTAATTATTATTTATGGTGTCCATATAGACCTCATAAGTCTGTTGCGCTGTGTGTTTCCACGAATACTGTTTAATTTGTTGATAACCTTTTTCGATTAAACTAGCGCGTAATCTGTCGTCAATTAAAACGTCATTAATGGCGCGCGTCATGTCATCGGTGTCAGTTGGGTTGAAATAATAGGCGGCATCACCGTAAACTTCTGGTAAACAGGTAGCGTTACTGCTGACGACTGGGGCTCCATAACCCATTGCTTCGAGCCCCGGTAATCCAAAACCTTCCATTAGTGATGGAAATATATAAGCGCGGGCATTGGTGTACAACCAATCACGTTGAGCGTTGGGTAAAAATCCGGTAAATAGAATGTTTTTGTAGCCTTTATCTGTAAAATATTTTTGGTTACTCATGACGCTGGCATTTTTATTGCCAACGAGGATTAATCCTAAGTCGGGGTGGGTGACTAATAACTTTTGATGAGCTTCACCAAGTCGGCGAATATTTTTGTAATCACTTTGTTGGCCGACGTAAATAATAAATTCCTTGAAAGGATGTTCATACGGTGTTAATTTATCGATAAAAACATCGGCTGCTAAGTGAGTGACAACTACTTTTTCGTCAGGGATATTAACAAACTTTAATAATTCAGTTTTTGTATAGTTTGTCGGCGTAAGTATAAATTTACTTGATTTCGCAACTGCTTTAAATACAAAACGTCCGATCAGCTGTTTGACGTGGTATGTCACCCAATTTTTATCGGTATTATATGTCCGTAAAAGTGTTAAATCATGAAAAGTTGTGACATGTTTGCCGCGGTAAAACACTGGTTGTTGCGGCATGCAAAAATGCACTAAATCGGGCGATAATTTATTCAAGATTTTTTTAAATCCAATCTGTTCGGATAGGGAATAGTTTTTAAAATCAGCGGTTATGACTTTAAAGTTTGGCGATTTTGGCGTCCAGTAATCTTTATCTTTAGTCGGCACGATAATCGAATATTGATTAACGGTGTCGATATCTTGCAAATAGGTTAGTAATCGCTCGACATACGTACCAGTTGAACTGTTGATAATTCGGGCATCAATTGCAATGTGACTCATGGTATTAATTATAACACCCATCTTATTCAGCAATCGTTCAGGCAATTTAGATGTATAATGGATGTATTATGAGATATACGCGAACCAAAAAGTTGACATTCTTCAACAATAAAGGTGGTGTTGGTAAAACCACCCTTGCTTATAATACGGCTGTTGAATTTGCCAACAAGGGCTATAAGACTGTTTTGATTGACTTAGATCCTCAGTGTAATTTAACTCGACTTGCTTTGGGCGATGAGTATTTTGCAAACACATTATTTTCGTATAACTCAAAGTCAATATATGATGTTCTGAAGGGTGTTATCCAAGGTGGTTCTGATGTTGACGTATCTGCAAATTTTGAGATGTGTAAACAGGGTAATGGTAACTTGCAGATAATGCGAGGCAGCATAAAACTATCAGATTATGAAAACTTATTAACAACGGCATATAATCAGGCAGCTACTGGCGAACAGATCGGATATTTTCAAACAAGTGCTATCAGTAGATTTTTATTTGAAAAAGGCTTGAGTGAGCAGATTGATATCTTTGTGATTGATACCTCGCCAACAATGAGTTTGTTAAATAGGATAATTTTACTTGGGACTGATTATTTTGTCGTTCCTATGAACCCTGATGCTTTCAGTTTACAGGGGATTGAAAATCTTGGTACGAATTTGGAAGCTTGGAAACGAAACTGGAAAGACACAGCAAAGGTTATGGCTAAGTCCAGCAACATAGAAAGTCAATTTGTGCTTGACGGGGAGGGTTTGTTTATTGGCTATGTAATAAACTCGTATAACGTCTATGGCAAGCAGCCAATTAAAGATCATCGCAAATGGATCGATCAAATACCAGGAACGGTTAAGGAATATTTATCAGAGAGGCATAGTAAAAACGGGCTAGTCGCAGCCAGTTATTCTGCTTCACTTCATGACATACAAGATTACGGCCGTATACCGGCTATATGTCAGGAAACTGGTGATGCGATATTTACTATTGACCCAAATAAAGTCGAAGCCAGTCAGCTTGGCACTCGCGAAAATATAGAAAAAGCTAAGGAAGAGTTTAACGAATTAGCTGACAGAATTTTATCTATACTAGATAAGTATTAAATGTGTATGATTTTAGTCTAATTTTTTAAAAACAAAACGTTTGTAAAGCAGATAATTCCAAATCAGCGTGACGATGGTGGCGGTTATTTTGCCTACAAACAAGACGATGTAATTGTTGAGTAGTGTTGCAGATAGTGACATTTTAATACCTTCAATAATAACGGGCTGGATAACCCAAAGTCCAAACAAGGTGATTGCTAGAAAGTATATAAACTGGGTTTTATTGGTTGTCTCATTTTTAAAAGTGAAGTTTTTATTAGCGTAAAAACTAAAAATTAACGCTAGGGAAGTCGATATAAAATTACTGACAATCGCAGGTATTCCAAGCGCAACCAAAATAAAAAGAATGGCAAAATCAATTGTGGTATTAACGCCACCAACGATCGCAAAACGTAATTTTTCAGCGTGTTTTTTTAATATTTTTCGCAACGTGACTTTCCTCGATGAAATATAATGGACGATGTTTGGATTCTTTGAATATTCGGCCGATATATTCGCCAATTACGCCCAGTGACAACAATTGTACGCCACCCAAGAAAAGTACAACCGCCATCATTGATGGATAACCGGCAACAACGTCGCCAAACATGGCTGATTTTATGAGTATATAGATTAGATATATAAAGGCGACAACAGATACGATAATACCTAAAAATGTTGAAATTCGCA
>CAISVS010000097.1 GCA_903889015.1 uncultured bacterium
AAAAGAAGGACAAAATCGATGAACAATATTCTATTGACCTTAGACGCAAGAACTGCCGAAGGTAAAAAACTAGCTAAATTACGTGATAGTGGATACGTACCAAGTGTTGTTTATGGTGGCCATGCCGAGCCAACAAAAACACAGTCAAAATTAGTTGAAACTAACAAAGTTATCCATGCCGCTGGTAAACATACGCCAGTGCACTTGGTAATAAATGGCAGCAAAAAATTAGCAATCATCAAAGATATCGATATGGATCCAGTACGTCATGTGCTACGCCATGTTGCTTTTCATACAATTCACCAAAATGACATTATTACAACTGAAGTGCCAATCATTTTAGTTGGTAAAGGTGAAAGTGTGGCTGAACGGGCTGGACTGGTTATTTTGCAAGCTATCGAACATATCGAAGTCAAGGCAAAACCTGCTCATTTGCCAGAATCAATCGAACTTTCAATTGTTGATTTGGCAACCGATGAAGACAAATTGACCGTTGGTGATATTAAATTGCCAGAGGGTGTTGAATTTGCCGATGTCGATCAAGATATGGAACTTGTCATTGCAAACGTTTATGAACCAGGTGCCTTGCAAGCTGCTAACGAAGCCGCTGGTGGTGACGCCGAAGAAGTTAGCGAAGTTGCATCTGAAAACGGTGCTGAAACACCTGTTGTTGCTGGTGCAGACACAGCCAAAACTGATACTGAATCTAAATAATTATTATTATAATTATTGTAATTCTCCGCCATTATTTAACATGGCGGAGTTTTTATTATCTGACGTAGCCGACGGATGTAAAATTATAAAGTATAATAATGGTGATGCTAGTCGATAAACTAAAAGAACTTCCCATTACACCAGGTGTTTACTTTCACAAAGACAAAACTGGTGAAATTATTTATGTTGGCAAGGCAGCGGTATTAAAAAATCGGGTCAAACAATATTTTCAGAGTACGCGCGACATGGACATAAAAACTAAGGCCTTAGTGGCTGAGATTGCCGATACTGATTGGATTGAAACCGAAAGCGAAATTGATGCTTTGTTTTTGGAAGCTGAAATGGTTAAACGTTACATGCCAAGATTTAATATTTTGTTGCGTGACGACAAATCGTTATTGTTTGTTCGGATAGATATGAAAAATGATTGGCCTTACGTTAGTTTTACACGTAATCCAGCCGATGATGGGGCTGAATATTTTGGGCCATATTATAATGCTTTTGCAGTTAAAAAAGCTTTACGATATTTGCGTAAAATATTTCCATATTACACAAAAACACCAAAAGAGGGCTCAAGATTGGATCTTGACGATCATTTAGGCTTGACACCAGTTGGTATGACTAGTGACGAGTATAAATCAAATTTGCGAAAACTAATTAGTTATATGAATGGTAATCGTAAAGCTTTGATTAATGAATTAGAACGTGACATGAAGTTGGCCGCCAAACATCAAGATTTTGAAACGGCAGCTAAAATTCGCAATAAATTATTTAACCTGCGTGAATTACAGCGCCGAATCATGTTTGGTGATAAAGAATTTTTGGATATCAGCAAAGATAATGCCTTACGCGATTTAACTGATTTGTTGGGTTTATCTAAAATTCCAGCCAGAATCGAAGGTTATGATATTTCGCATATGAGTGGCACAAATGTTGTTGCTAGTATGGTGGTGTTTACGAATGGCGTTAGCGATAGAAGTGAATATCGTAAATTCAAAACTCGGACTGATAAAAATGATGACTTTTATAATATGTTTGAGACAATCACTAGACGTTTAAGTGATAAAAATATAAAAAGCTGGGGCAAACCTGATTTGGTCTTGATTGACGGTGGTAAAGGGCAATTGGATGCGGCAATTAAAGCGCGAGACGGACTTAATATGCAATCAATACCATTCATAGGTCTAGCAAAACGCGACGAACAAATTGTCATCGCCAATCCCAAAAAAACTACAACATCACAAAAACCAATTTTGCAGGGTCCGTCCTTGCAAACGGAAAAGTTGCTAGAATTAGATGGCTTTGTTGAAAAAACAAATGATTTTACATTAATTAATTTACCAAAAAATACGCATATTATTAAATTATTGCAACGTATTAGGGATGAGTCTCATCGGTTTGCAGTCAGTTATCATACGGTTTTAAAACGGACAAAACAAACTGCCAGCGTATTAGAAGAAATTCCAGGTATTGGCCCCAAAACTAGGTCTAAATTGATTCGCAAATTTGGTAGTGTACGGGGAATAAAAAATGCATCCGAGTCTGAGATTGCGGCCTTAATCGGATTATCTAAAGCTAGAAGTATTATTAATAATTTGTAATTATTACTTAACAATTAGCTTATGTTATAATAAAAGCAGATTCATAAACAAGGTTGATATATTTTATGTCTAAAGAAAATTTGACAAAAAAACACATTTCAGGTTTTACAATTGTCGAATTAGTCGTAGTCATTGTAGTCATTGGTGTTCTTGCTAGCATAAGTATAGTTAGTTATGGTAATTTTCGTAGATCTATTACTATTGCTCAGCTTAAGAATGATTTAAACGGTGCTGCAGCTGCTTTAGAAAATTATCGTAATTTTAATAGTGGGTATCCATTAACGGTGCCATCGACCTTTAGCTCTAGTCAGCATGTATCATTAACTGGTGGTAGTAGTGATGGTAAAACGTATTGTATCGACGCTGTCAGTTCTGATGATGCAAATCTTTATTATTATATAAATTCAGCTAATACTAACCAAGGTGC
>CAISVS010000098.1 GCA_903889015.1 uncultured bacterium
AAAGCCAGCCTAAAGCATACGGCCTGTGGAATTTGCCCGCCGGCCATGTCGATAAGGGTGAAAAAATACGCGAAGCTGCTATCAGGGAAACAAAAGAAGAAACAGGTTTTGATGTAAAGTTAATAAATGAAATTGCTATTTTACACGAAGAATCAAATAATGCCGTAAAGCATATTTTTACGGCTGAAATTATTGGCGGTGAGCTTACCATCGAAGAAGACGAAATTTTAGATATAAAATGGCTGACATATGATGAAGTTAAAGAACTGAATGATGCAGGTAAACTTCGCCGACCGTGGGTTTGGGGAATAATAGATAAAGAACACTGGAATAAATTACATTTTTGATATACTAGTTTAATATGAAGGTATTAATTGGTACAAAAAACTCAACAAAAGTCTCTACAGCCCAAAAGGTTATTAGTGCCGCATTTAATGAGGCGATTGAAATAAATGGCATTGATACTAAATCTGGCGTAGCCGATGCGCCATGGGGCGAAGAAACTTTGACAGGCGCCAAAAATCGCGCTGAGGCATGTTATTCTAAAGGTGGCGCAGATTTTTACGTTGGATTAGAAAGCGGGCTAGTAAATCGATACGGTACACAATTTGAAGAAGCCTGGGCGGTAATAATTACAAAAAATGGTGCTAAATTAGTCGGATATTCCAGTGGGCTTGTTATACCCTCATATATTACAGAAAAGATGAAAGAGCTAAATCTAACTCACAACCAAACAATGAAACTTATTGACCAAGAATTAAATTCAAATGATATCAATAAAGACACCTGGTCAAGATACTCAGGCAACCAAATTCAACGCGTTGTCAGTATGGAAGAAGCATTACGAAATGCAATTATCCAGGCAGTTGAGTTAGATAAATCACTATATCAATACAAAACTATTAGCTAGTTTTTCGAAATGAAGCTTCAAATTTTGATGTCGCAAGCGGCAACAATCGGGCGGTAGAATCTGTGCCTATACCAGTAATAATTCTAAAATGATCAGTCAAAAACATATTAACTTTTCGACGATGTTTAATTGATATTTCAATTGGCTCAAAACTATATTTCGAGTCATTTAATATCTTCATCACGTCGTCGCATAAAGTTAGTGGGTCCATCGACTGCCCATCGATTAAGGGGTTAGGGATTACATAACTTTCGCATAATTCTTTCCATTCTAAATCTCCCAACTCGACATGGCCTTTGCTTCGATCGTTCCAAAAATGACGAAAGTGCATTAATATTTGCGATAAATCAGCCGTTTTAATTAGTCTTCCATATGTATCAATTTTTATTCTATCGTAAATATTATCGTCCAGCCCAACACTAAAGTTAGTGAGAAAATAGTCATAAAAATCCTTGGCGTCCTTGCTGATTGGTTGCAATTTCACTGGGTCTTCTGGAGTCGGTGTTCCAAAGTCTCGAATATATAATATGCCATTTATGTTAAGCACACGTCCTGCCTCTAATACTGCCCGTTTGTACGCGTCTGTACCATTCGGTAAATTATAACTATATATTTCGTGTAGTACAGACGACATTACCACCGCATCAACACTGGCGCAATCTAGTGGAATATTACATGCATCTGATTCAATAAGTTCTAGGTTCAAGTCAAATATCTTTGACCGTTCCGCTGTGCGAGTTAATGCCGCTTTTGAAATATCAAGACCAATTATTCTGGCGTTAGGACCTAATAATATTCTAAGTGCATGCAATTCTTCACCTTGACCAACACCAATCGAGAGTACAATTACATTAGAATTAGTCGATCCAATGGCCGATACCAGCTGACCCATCTTCATTTTACCGTCAATTAGTGAGTCAGTGCTGGTGCCATTAATTGAGTCAAGATAACCTTTAGAGGCAGCCTTATCAAGATGCTGTTGAAT
>CAISVS010000099.1 GCA_903889015.1 uncultured bacterium
CACGAATACCTCGGTTAGCTATTAGAATTTGGCTATTGGAATATGGCAAAATACAGGAGTCTATTAATTTGGCGTCTGAGATTATACCAATAGCCATCTTCTAATAGCCAATAGCTAACTTAAACAATAAATTCAATTTCGTCGAGTACGGTATCAATTTGTTGATGTAGTTGTTCGATATCGCCGTCATTAATAACATAATGGTCGGCTATTGCAATTGGTCCGCCTTTTTCCAAATTCTCAATCTCGGCCCAATCGCGTTGATCGGCTTCAAATTGTGACAGTGGGCGAATAGGGCGATTTAATAAACGTCGGTGACGCAATCGGCGGGGCGCGACGATGGCGATTAAAATTAGTTCACCCGGAAAAGCACTTTTTAGGGCTTTATATTCGGTCCAACTGTACAATCCGTCGGCCACAATTCGGTGTTGACCGGATGCAATTAAATCACGAATTTGAGTAATAATGCGCTGAGCGACAAAATCTTTACCCTCTTTTTCTCGTAATTCTTCGCGAAACATTTTTTCATTTTCTTGAGTGTGGTCTAGACCTGCCTTAGTTAAAGCATCCAAAATGACGCCACCAAAATAGACTTTTGGATAACCTTTTTCAGTAATATAATTAGCGGCTGAACTTTTTCCGGCACCGGCCAAACCGACAAACGCGACAATCTTTATTTTTCGGGTATTAATCATATAATTAATTGTAACAGATTAGGTTTGGCTATTGGAATTTAGCTATTGGAATATGGCAAGAGTGGCCAATAGCCATATTCTATATTCTAATAGCCACCCCTAAGCTATAATGATATTATGACAAAACGCCTAGCGGTTATTGACGGAAAATCTGTATTTTATCGAGGTTATTATTCAATGCCAGGTTTATCGTTGCCCGACGGCACGCCAACTGGCGGTGTTTTTGGTTTTGCGTCACTAGCAATTGAACTTATTAAAAAATTAGAGCCCGATTATGTCGCGATTGCTTGGGATAAACGCGGTACCAACATTCGTAAACGCCGCGAAATTTACCCTGAATACAAAGCTGGTCGCAAAGCCGCCCCAGATGATTTTTACGAGCAAATCCCGATATTATATGAACTGTTGGACGCTTTTGGTTGGCCACTGTACGAACTAGACGATTATGAAGCCGATGATATTTTGGGCGCTTTTTCGCGCGAGGCAACCACCAAAGGCATCGAAACTTGTTTGCTAACCAGTGATTTGGATGCTTTACAATTGGTTGGCCCAATGGTCAAAGTCTATGCACTTAAAAACGGCCTTTCAAATTTGGAAGAATTCGACGTTGAACATTTTGAAACCAAGTACGGTATTGGTGTCGAACAATTTTTGGACCTAAAATCATTAATGGGTGATTCGTCTGATAATTTACCAGGTGTTAATGGTATCGGTCAAAAAACGGGCATTCAATTGTTGCAACAATTTGGCACATTGGATAATATTTACGAACATCTGGACGAAGTTAAACCAACTGTCGCCAAAAAGTTAGCTGATGGCAAAAAAATGGCCTATGTCACCAAAGAACTTGCCAGTATTTGGACCGACGCCCCCGTCAAACTCGATTGGGATATTGCCGATATCAACGATATTGATTTAGAAAAAGTTGAAGCGATATTAAAACGCTTGGAGTTCTTTTCACTGATCAAACGTTTACCAAAACATATGCAGTTACACAAAGTCGAGGAAAAAGTGATTGATGAAAGGGCAGGTTTGACTGAACTACAAGTCGTGCCTTGGCCTGAAACTCTGTCGATTGATGGTCCGGTTGTTCTGCGTGCCGAAGACGATACAATTTGGTTGTCACTGGATCACAAAACAATCAGCAGTGCCAAAATTGACCAATTAGACCGCAGTGTTTGGCGAGTTTTTGAACTGGCGACGGTCATTAGTTATGACAGTAAAATTTTGTATCATCAACTGGCCGCCAAAGGTATTTTTGTGCGTTTCGGCGAACTTCACGACATTCATCAAGCGGCCTTTTTGATTAATCCACTGCAACGTGACCGCACATTACCTGGTTTGGTTGGTCAGCCAATTGGCGACACTGCCGAAATTTCAGTGGCGGCGATTTGGCATATTTATGACCAACAAATTATCGATTTTCAGCGCGAACCCAAGTTTGCCAAAATTGCGCATGACTTCGACTTTCCGTTGACTTACATTTTGTTTTTGATGGAGCACCGCGGTATCAAAATTGATACAAATGTTCTTGCTGCAATGAGTACATTATTAGGTGATGAGTATTTAGACCTTGAACAACAAATATATACAATGGTCGGTTATGAATTTAATATTGCTAGTCCAGCGCAACTTTCTGAGGTGTTATTTACTAAATTGCAACTACCAACCGCCGGTATTAAAAAGGGCAAAACCGTCTATAGCACTGGCCAAAAAGAGTTGAACAAACTTCGTGGTCAACATCCGATTATTGAATTAATCGAACGCACTCGCGAACTGGCTAAACTCAAAAATACTTATATCGATGCACTGCCAAAATTGATCGACGACCAAGGCCGTGTTCATACGACATTCAATCAGGATGTCGCCAGCACCGGACGACTTAGCAGTACTAATCCAAATTTACAGAATATTCCGATTCGGACCGAGCAAGGCCGACAAATTCGCAGCGCTTTTATTCCGGACGGTGACAAAGTCTTTATTAGCGCCGATTATTCACAGTTTGAACTGCGTCTAGCGGCCGTGATGGCTGGCGATCAACAAATGATTGCCGACTTTAACAGTGGCGTTGATATTCACACCAAAACCGCCAGTGAAATTTATAATATTCCAATCGATGACGTCACCAAAACACAGCGTCGTGACGCCAAAACAATTAATTTCGGTGTGCTGTATGGTATGAGTCCACATGGCCTCAGCGTTGCGACTGGTATGAATTTGTTTGAAGCCAAAAAGTTTATTGATCGCTATTTTGAATTACGTTCACCAATTCGCAAGTATATTGACGGAATTTTAAATCAAGCCCGAACTGATGGCTACGTCGAAACTTACTTTGGTCGTCGCCGTCCAACGCCTGATATTCACAGCAGTAATTTCATGGTTCGTAGTGGTGCCGAAAGGGCCGCTGCCAACATGCCGATACAGGGGACCGAAGCTGATTTGATGAAACTGGCGATGATTGAAGTTGATAAACGTCTAAACGGTCTGGGCGAGCAAATTTTGCAAATTCACGACAGTATATTAATCGAAGCGCCAGCCGAAAACGCCGAAAAAATTGCCGAAATTTTGGAAAATACTATGGAAAACATTGCTCCACAGCTGGGCATCAAATTAAAAGTTGATGTCACAATTGGCAAAAATTGGGGTGAACTTTAATTGACATAACAGAGAAAGAATAGTATAATACAACCCATGGTAAAGCGTAAAACAAGACAAATTTTTACGGTCGGTTTGACCATGATAATTATCGCAGTTGTGATTGCTGCGCTTGTTTCGCTTGCGCGCATCGTTTTGTTTACTAGTTCTACCACGACTACAAATGATACCTCAGTAACTTCATTACTCAGCACTACAGCTGATCGAGTTGTTCGTATGACTGTTCGCGGGCCAATTGTTGCCGACGAAGATTATCGTTCGTATCAAATAATTGTTACGCCAAATACGCGCACTATGACGACCTACAAGGGTTATTTGAATCAAGCAATTGACAATAAAGTTTTGGCTAATAATATTCCAGCTTACGAACAATTTGTTTATGCCCTCAATAATGCTAATTATATGAAGGGTAATGAATTGACTGGTGATAATAATGATACGCGCGGACTTTGCGCGACTGGAAGTTTATATCAGTTCGAGATATTGCAATCAGATAAAACGATTAAAAAACTTTGGACAACATCTTGTTCTAGCACTCGCGGTTCACTAAACGCCACGCTTAGTGCAATCACAAAATTATTTTCTGCTCAAATCCCAAATTCTAAAGCATTGATAGACGCCCTATGGTAATAAAAGCTGTCATATTCGACTGCTTTGGCGTCCTGATTACAATCGGTCGCGATTTATTACACCAAACGTATCCACAATTTTCAGATCAATTGACCGAACTTGAGCGTCAGTCTGATGCTGGTTTAGTTTCGCGTTCAGAATTTTACGATTCGGTTGTTGCCATTACCGGTGTCAGCATGGATGATGCAGTCAACAAATATTACAGCGTCAAAAATTACAATCAATCGTCAATTGATTTAATTAAACAAATTAAAGCAACTGGTCGCTACAAAATCGGTCTACTTAGCAACATTGGTCATGGCTGGTTAGATGAC
>CAISVS010000100.1 GCA_903889015.1 uncultured bacterium
ATATTTATTTAGCTTTGTAATCAAAACCCCCTCGGGTCCTGCCTTCCGGTCCGCCCCTAATTTATAAAAATGGATTACCATTTTGTAGTAAATTGGGGCCGCCCCGACGAACGTCACCCGCGTTGGGATTTTGGCGTACTGTAGCCTTTTTTATAAAGCTAATAACAATACTTGTAAATAACTTAAAATAAGCATAATATAAAATTATGCATAAGCTTTATGTTTTTGCGATTATTATATTTTCGGCGACAATTTCGCTGATTGTTGGACAGGTTTCGAATGCTATTAGTCCAGATATTGTAATTAGCCAAGTGCAACTGGGTAATGCCGCGTCAGCCAGTAATGAATTTATTCAAATTTATAATAACAGTAGTGATTCGGTTGAAATTACTAACTGGTGTTTGTATTACGCCAGCGCTTCGTCTATTCAAAACGGCAGTAAACTGACTTGTTTTACGGTTGAAAATGATAGTTTGCATATTTATTTACCAAGCCACGGATCTTTATTCGCAATTTCTAATCAATACGCTACATCCGTACCAAGTTTAGGCAGTGATTACAGGTTTTCGGCGACACTGTCTGGTACGGCTGGGCATGTCAGATTAATTGATAACACGGGTACTGAAGTTGATAAAGTTGGTTGGGGTGCGACTGCAGTATCGTCCGAAGGCAATAGTCCAGCGGTGGTTCCAGTGGCAGGTAAAATTTTGTCACGAAAAATAATTAATACAAATCAGCGCCAAGATACTGATGTTAATAGTGTTGATTTTGAAATAATATCACCCGACACTAATTACTCATTTGGATTAATTTATGAAGTTCAAGATTTGTGCGCAAATATTGTCGATATTCAGGCTTTGATGCCCGATGGCTATCAATCTGATATTGCCGGAAATTGCAGTTTGATTCCAGTTGATATTTGTTTAAATATGGACGATATTCAGACGATTTTGCCAGATGGGTATACGGTTGACGATGTCGGCAATTGCAGTCAAATTCCAATTGATATTTGTCTTAATTTGGATGTTATGCAGCTGGTTATTCCTGATGGTTATGGATTGGATGAAAATTCAGATTGTCAGCCAGACGTTTGCCAAAACATTGATGGTTTGCAGTTGATAGCGCCCGAAGATATGGATGTTGACAATGGTAATTGCACTTGGCATGATGAGTGTTTAAATTTACCAGATATCCAAGCAGATTTGCCGAAGGGTTATAAGCATGACGCTGATAATAATTGCATGTTGGATTTATTGCCGCTGACAATTACTGAGTTGCTGCCAAATGCCGCCGGCAGTGATAATGGTAACGAATTTATTGAGATCTATAATCCAAATGATATTGATGTTGAATTAACAAATTATGTAATTTATGTCGGCACCATTAATCCAAAAATGTATAGTTTTTCGATTGGGTTGCACATTAGTCCGCATCAGTATTTGGCGTTTTATAACACTGATATAGAATTTACATTAGCTAATACCACTAGTCAGGTGCGACTGAGTTCGATTGATGGTGTCTTGATTGATGAAACGCCTGCATACGATAGTCCTGGTGATGGTATGGCGTGGGCTGTAATTGATGGCAATTGGCAATACACTAATCAGCCAACGCCAAACGATATGAATTTGCCATCATTAGTTGAAGTCGAGCCTGAAACAGCAGTTGATACTAATTTGCAACCATGTCCAGCTAATCAATATCGTAACCCCAATACCAATCGATGCCGATTAATTGTTTCGACAGTTTCAACATTGGCGCCATGTGCTGATGGTCAATATCGTAGTGAAACAACTAATCGTTGTCGCAGTATTGCATCAGATGTTGTGGCGTTGGTACCTTGTGCTGAAGGTCAAGAAAGAAATCCCGACACTAATCGTTGCAGGTCGATTGCATCGGCAGTTTTGGCGGCCAGTGATTTGACGCCGTGCAAAGAGGGCCAAGAACGTAATCCTGACACTAATCGCTGTCGCAATATTGTCAGTACTATTCCTGATGCAAATTATGCGCCAGTTCAAACGTCTGAACCAACCAATAATTATGTTATCTGGTGGTCGCTAGCTGGTGTTGGTTTAGCAGCGACTGCCTACGGTTTGTGGGAATGGCGACATGAAATTGTTGGGCTATTTCATAAAATAACTAGATTTCGCCATTTTGTAAAATAACTTATAATAGATGTATGAGAATTATCGGCATTGATCCAGGTACGGGTATTTTGGGCTTTGGTGTGATTGACGTCATTAATGGCAAAATCAAGTTGGTTGATGCTGGCGTGGTGACGACACCAGCGCATACGCCGCTAGACGTTAGGCTGGAGGACATCTTTGACAGCTTGACTGAAATTATCGCTGATACCAAACCAGATTTTATGTCGATTGAAAAACTATTTTTTGCTCAAAATGTTACAACGGCGATGAGTGTTTCGCATGCTCGTGGTGTGGCTATGTTGGCTGGTCGTAAAGGTGGTTTGCCGATTACAGAATATACGCCACTCCAGATTAAACAAACCGTCACAGGGTATGGTAAGGCTGGTAAAAAACAAGTTCAAGAGATGGTACGAATTCAGTTGGGCTTGGCTGAAGTGCCACAACCAGACGACTGCGCCGATGCTTTGGCGGCGGCGATTACCCATTATCTGATGACTCGGGTATAATCAAAGTATGATTGCACACGTATTTGGAGTAATTGTCGAAAAGTTTGGTACGTCGATTATTGTTGATGTTCATGGCGTTGGCTATGAAGTTCAGTTGGCAGCGGGCGACTTTGACGATACTTTGATTGATTCAACCGTTAAATTTTATACTTATCATCATGTACGCGAACAAAGCCAAGAATTGTTTGGTTTTTCAAGTTTGATTGCAAAAAAACTATTTGAACTGTTGATTACAGTTCAGGGTGTTGGTCCAAAGGCTGCTTTGGCGATATTGTCACTGGGCAACAGTGAAGTTGTGCGCAACGCGATTGCAAATGGCGACGCAGTATTTATTACACGGGCCAGTGGTGTTGGCAAAAAGACCGCCGAACGCGTGGTGGTTGATTTGTCTGATAAAGTTGGTCATGCCATCCGAACTGACGTGAACGGAATTGGATTATCGAATATTATTATCGGCAGTGATGAAGCAGTCGAGGCCTTGATGGCACTGGGCTACAACCTAAATGATGCCGCCAAGGCTCTGGAAGGCATTTCGACTGAACTGTCGACGGCCGAACGCGTCACGCAAGCCCTGCGAGGTAAATCATAATGGCAATCGAACGCATTATTGATTCCAGTGTTCATAATAATGATGCCGACGAGCAACAAATTGAAGTAACCTTGCGTCCAAAATCGTTTAATGATTATATCGGTCAAGACCGTTTGAAAAATAATCTGAAACTTGCAATTGATGCTGCCAAAAAACGTGGCGAACCGATTGATCACGTTTTATTATATGGTCCACCAGGGCTTGGTAAAACAACCATGGCGACAGTTATTGCCAACGAAATGGGTACTAACATTCGTGTCACCAGTGGTCCAGCGATTGAACGGGCCGGTGATTTGGCGAGTATCTTGACTAACCTTAGTGATGGCGATGTGTTGTTTATTGATGAAATTCATCGTTTAGGTAGGACGGTTGAAGAGGTACTTTATAGTGCCATGGAAGACTTTAAATTAGATATTATGATTGGCAAAGGTCCAGCTGCTCGCAGTGTGCGCTTGGATTTGCCCAAGTTTACCGTAATTGGCGCTACTACTCGGACCGGTGCTTTGTCGGCGCCACTGCGTGATCGATTTGGTATCAGTCATCGATTGGAATTTTATAAACCAACCGAAATAACAGATATTATTACCCGCGCATCAAATATATTAGGCAGTAAAATTCATCCAGGCGCAGCTGAACTGCTGTCAACACGTGCCCGTTTGACGCCTCGTATTGCTAATCGTTTATTAAAACGAGTGCGTGATTATGCTGATGTAAATGGCGATGGCATAATTGACGTGCCAACCACCGAAGCAGCTTTAAATCTACTTGAAATCGATACACTTGGGTTGGATCCAGGCGATCGTAATTTGATTAATAGTATTATTGAGAATTATGGTGATAATCCAGTTGGCTTAAATACGATTGCCGCACTGACTGGTGATGAAGCGACAACGATTGAAGACTTTTATGAACCATATTTATTGCAAATTGGTTTTATCGAACGAACGCCACGTGGCCGTCGAGTAACTCCAAAAGCTTATAAACATGTTGGCAAAAAGCCTTCAGAATCGCAAAAACAACAAAGATTGGTATAATGTAACTATGAAGTCACAAAAATCAGATACCGAACAACCAGTTGCTTACGACGTTGATGGTCGACCGTTATATTTACATCCTGCGCCTGAGTCTAAAAACGCTACAACAAAAACTCAAATCGTTCATATGACTCGTTCAACTGACCCTGCTAAATTAGTTGTCAGTGCGGCTACGAAATTAAAACATGATCGAGCGGTTGCGGCTTACCCTCAACTAAATCTGAGTGAAGGTGAGTATGTTATCAGTGATGTATCACGTCATCCGATTGGTTTGATTGGGCCATTAGCTATCGGCCTTTTTTTGCTAACATTGTCGTTAATAATCTTATTTAATTATGACATCGTTATGAAGTCGTCTTTGTTAAGTAAACATATAACTGATGCGTCAGTCGTTATATTGCCTATTTCATTATTTTCTATTTTGATTGCTATCGCGATGTATGTTGTTTATTACGTTTATACGAATAATAAACTATATTTAACTAACGAAAGTGTTATTCAAGAAATTCAAACAGGACTATTCTATAAGGGCGAACAAACAGTGAGCTTATTGAATATTGAAGATGCCAGCTTTTCTCAGAGTGGCATAATGCAGCAGATGTTTAATTATGGTTCAATCAGGCTCAGTACCGAAGGTGACGAAACGACGTATCGTTTTACCTATGTATCAAATCCAAAGTACCATATCGCTGTGTTGAATAATGCTGTTGAAGCCTTCAAAAACGGCCGACCAGTTGACGATAATTTTTAGTTATTTCGACTAGTTTTGATGTAGTCGTCTTCTTTATTCAAAGATGTCTTTAGGGCATAGCTTTTGCATTTACTATCTGTGCAATTTGTTGGAAGGTAAGTATAGACACTACCGGTTTCACCGATTTTAATTCCGTTTTGATCAGTGAACAAAGTCGGGTCAACTGATTTTAGATTGTCACTGCTAATCGTTTGAGGATAATACTGGTTAGCTGGATAAAAGACTTCTTCGAGGCCATAGTACATAGCGTTGATGGCTGTCTTGCTAGTATTATCTTGGGCGACAACTGATAGATTTTGTTTTTGGATAAAGAAAATAATACTAGCTGCACCAATTAGTACGATAACAAAGATTATTTCAATAACAGTGAATCCGCGTGAGTTTTTTATCATCTTGCAACCATTATAGCATTATTTTTTATTCTCTTGATGGCTTACTTGTAGTAAATTATGGCCTAGCGACGTATAATTAAATATAGATTAAAGAGGGGATTATATGTCAGCAAAAAAAGTTGAAAAACCAGAGTTAGGCGAGAAGCCTACTGCAACTGAGGGAAAGCTTAAGGCTCTTGGTTTGGCGCAAGAACAAATTAACAAGCAATTTGGCGATGGTGCAATCCGTCGATTAGGGGATACTAAGACTGTCGATGTAGAGTTGGTTAGTAGTGGTGCGCTGTCATTAGATTTGGCACTTGGCGGTGGTTATCCAAAAGGCCGAATTTTGGAGATTTTTGGTCCAGAATCATCAGGTAAAACAACATTGGCCTTGCATGCCATTGCCGAGATTCAAAGACGTGGTGGTACGGCGGCCTTCATTGACGCCGAACACGCTTTAGACCCAGCTTACGCCCGTCGACTGGGTGTCGATACAGACAACTTGTTAGTATCGCAACCTGATAATGGCGAACAAGCCCTTGAGATTTGTGAGACCTTAGTCAGATCAAATGCAGTTGATATCGTTGTAGTCGACTCAGTTGCGGCCTTAGTGCCACAGGCCGAAATCGATGGCGACATGGGCGACAGCCACATGGGGCTACAAGCACGACTAATGAGTCAAGCTTTACGTAAACTAACTGGTATTATCAGTAAAAGTAAAACCACTGTATTTTTCATCAACCAAATTCGTATGAAGATTGGTGTGATGTTTGGAAATCCTGAAACAACTACTGGCGGAAATGCGCTGAAGTTTTACGCTTCAGTACGCCTAGATATTCGTCGCACTGGGCAAATTAAATCTGGTGAAGAGATTATTGGCAGTCGCACCAAGGTAAAAGTTGTTAAAAATAAAATTGCACCACCATTCCGTGTCGCTGAGTTCGACATTATGTATAACGAAGGTATCAGTAAGACTGGTGATGTTTTGGATCTAGCAGTTTTGCATAACATTGTTGGTAAATCTGGTGCGTGGTTTGACTATGCTGATGCCAAAATTGGTCAAGGCCGTGAAGCCAGCAAAGAGTATTTAAAGGCTAATCCCGAAATACTAGCTGAAATTGAAGCCAAAGTACGCGCTAAAGTTGCCGCCGAAGCTTTGTCGGCATAATTAAAGCTGGTTTTTAATGAAGATTACTGCCATCAGCTTACAGATACGTGATAAAAATCGCGTCAATGTGTCGGTTGATGGTAAATACCGATTTAGTTTGGATTTGTCTCAGGTTATTAGTCTTGGTCTAAAAAATGGCCAAGATTATAGTGACGAAGAATTGTTAGCTTTTGAGACCGAAAGCCAATTCGGCAAATTATACGGTCGGGCGTTGGAATATTGTTTAATGCGTCCTCATAGCGCCAAGGAAGTGCGTGATTATTTGTATCGCAAAACGCGGCCAAGTCGCAGTAAAACTGGCGAATTAAAACCTGGCATATCGCCTGAATTAACGGTACGTGTTTTTGATAAGTTAGTCGAAAAAAAATATATTGACGATCAAAAATTTGCGAATTATTGGATAGAAAATAGGTCACTAACCAAAGGTGCTAGCCAGCGCAAATTAACGGCTGAATTGCGATCCAAAGGTGTTGTGACTACTATAATCGAGCAGGTTATTGGTGAAACTGAGCGCAACGATAGCGATGAGATTATAAAGATTATTGCAAAAAAGCGATCACGTTATCCGGATGATCAAAAATTGATGATGTATTTGGCCCGCCAAGGTTTTGATTATGAAGATATCAAACAAGCGTTGAATATTAGGTAGTAGACGAAAATATAAAAATCTCAAACGGGTGACGTTCGTCGGGGTGAGAACTGCCAGTGGCAGTTCGCAAGGAAACATTCCGATGCAAACTGTGTTTGCAATCGTGAATTTTCGCGGTCGCGGAACGCGACGCCCCATATACCATTTTATGGTAATCCATTTTTATAAATTAGGGGCGGAACGGACGGCAGGACCCGTGCCGTAAGGAAATGAGATTATTGAGATTTTACTAACTTCTACTTTCTATTATTCGTCTGTGGCGCATTTTGCCGAAAAGGGTTCATATAAACCACTTGAGTAGGTTTTTCAATTGCCTCTAACTTTTTGGCAGCGGCCCGGATTGTGATGCTATGGTCGTTAATCTCAACTATCTGAGATCTATGGACCAATAATTCGGTATCAGATAAACTCTTTATTAAACCTCGATTAACATTTAACTGCTGGATAACAAAACTATCGGTATCGACACTGTAGTCATTAACTTTGCCGAGTTTATGCTTTAACTCATCAATAACATTTAATCCAACAAGTTGAAAATTTAAGTCTAATATTTTTTGCAAAGAAATAACATCATTGGCGCCAATAAATTCATCATTACTGTCGATTATCATGCCAACATCACTTAGCTCGCGAACATCAGCAATTCGGATATAGGCTGGTCGTTCGGATAGCAAAGGCCCGTCAACTTCGTAAGCCATGATCTTTAGATTGCTAGGATCAATTACTGGCAATTTTGTAACAGCCAATTTGGTCCCAGTTTGGAGTCCCATGATTGGCGTGCCGATTAATCTTGATCCTGATAATAACATGTTACTAGTATAAGCGTTTTTTGGTTTAGGCGCCAATTTATTCTGAAAAAGGATTTATTCTACCGGATGGCAGTGGTTTGACAGTGCTATTGTCGCTACTGACGTTTAATTTATTTAGGTCAGATATTGTGATTTGACTTTGTTGTGACGACGTATTGGTGGAACTTTCTTCGGTTGATATATTTAAAATTTCAGCCAAAGTAATAATAGCAAAGATTAATCCAATAACCATGATTACGATGAATGATACTAATTTTAAATTGTTGAATATTCCAACTATTAATTTCGAAAGTTCGGTAGCTGATTTACTTTTCATATTATTTTGTATAAACCTCTATTGTTAATGGTTCAACATTGACGTTTGTGCTTGATCCGGCCACGGGAGTGATATTAATACCGGTTAAACTCATTTTTGGAAGGTTTGTTTCAATTGATTTTAAGAACTGTAGCAAATTGTTTAATGAGAGTGGGCTCTTTAATTTAATGGTAATATAGTTTGGATTTAATCCGTCGATTTGTTGACCAGCGGTTACGGATGGTGAGTAGTTGAAATCAGAAATTGATACGCCAGTTGATGCGGCATATTTATTTAAATCGGTAGTTATGCTTGATTGGTAGTCTGCAGCAGATGCATATATCTTTACGGCTTTGTCGCCGTAAGCTTGGACTTTTGCGATTTCATTACGTACCTGTTGTAATGCTTCTGGGCTAGGGCTGTCAGCCGACGTCGTGGTATTTTTTTGACTATTTTTTAAAACCGAGTCGCGTAGATCGTTTTGAATAAAATAAAAGCCAGCACTTGTCGCAACGATAACTGTAAAAACAGCAACTCTAAGAATAATTGTCAACGTTGATGGTTTCATGTTAGATTTGCTCATTGAATTACACCTCTTTTAATCATGACCGTGCATGTGAATTTTGTCGTATAGCTTGATTTTGTATTTGGATTTGGTGTAGTTGAGGTTATGATAAAGTTTGAAAATAAAGGTGATCTAGAAGATTGAAAGTTTGCTTTTAATAGTTCTTGACCATCGGCTGATCGAGCGTTAATCTGTAAAGTTGTTGGCGTACCGACTGTGGTATTATCTATTGTTAAATTTTCTAGTACCATACCTGTTGGTAAAGCGTTGGCAATTTCGGTTATGACGTCACTATAATTGATTTGCAGGTCCAAGATTTTTCTAGCGGTTGATATGTCTGAATTTAATTTAGAAAGTTGATTTTTGGCAGTATTGAATAATGAGGTAGTAGACTGACTACTGCTGCTGGTTTGTCCAGTTGAGCTGGTGTTTTGAATAAAGAAAAACGACACAATACAAGCCATTGCTAAAAATCCAGCGCCTATTGAGCTGAACGTTAGATATCTTAGTGACGTCACATTATTATGAGCAGCTCGAAGCTGTTTTTTGGTTTCTTCTGGTAGTAAATTAATCATTTCCAAATACTCCCAGGAGGTATACTAGCTAGTCCGGCCACAGTTACATATCTGGAACGAAATTGTCGAGCAGGTTCAGGCAATTTACCAAAATCTAGTTTTTGCCAAGGATTAGCAACACGAGCTGGCATGATAAGCTCATTTGTGAAATACTCACCAATTCCAGGCATATTACTGCCGCTGCCGACGACAAGAAGTTGTTCGAGTTTGCGGTCGTCACTAATACGCTCGTTGTAATAGCGCATTACTTTTCGGGTTTCGATAATGATTTGGGTTAAACTTTGTTCGACTGCGCCTCGAATTTTTTCTTGACGAGGGCCAGCCCCAAGGCCATTTAAAACTTTTAATTGATGAGCATTTTCGAGGGTTACTTCTAGTCGTTTGGCAATATCAATCGTAAAGGTGTTGCCACCAATTGCTAGACCACCCGTAACACGAACAGCACCGCTATCTAGTACGGCAATATCAGTTGTGGCGGGGCCAATATCCACAATTACACTTGGTAGGTTACCTTCTTCGATTTTGGTTAGCAGTCTAGCGACAGCACTCATGCTTGGTTCGACAAGCACAACTCTTAGGCCGGCGCTTTCAGCGGCAGCAACGCATTTATCAACGATTAATCTTGGAACGGCGCTCATCAAGACGGTAATTTCTTTTTTATTTCGTTCGATAATCTGCGAATCGATATATAAAGTTGATGCTGGTACAGGAATATATTGATCAACCTCAAGTTCAACAGCTTCTTTAAGGTGTTTTTCGACATTATTTGGCATATTAAATGTTCTGGAATAGCTGCGTGTTGTTGGGATGCCAATAACAACGTGGTCACTAGGTAATACGCCAATTAATTTTTCTTTGATAAGCGATTGAATGTTGTCAGCTAAATAAGTGCTATCACCTTCAAGTGATTCTTTGACCTTTGCTGGTTCTAGGTCGATTGATCCATAACCAAGAACAAGCCATCGTCTGGTGTCGATAGCCATAACTTTTATACCAGTATTGCTGATATCAAGTCCGATAAGCTGTTTATCTGTAAATAATAATTTTGCCATGATGCCCGTCTGGTCAATTCTATATTTAATTATAGCATGAGCATATTGGATATTTACAATATTTTTATATTTATTTTATACTGGTTGCGAGGCCGGCGATTGGCAACATAACTGCGGCTGCAATCAGACCAACCATGCCACCCATAATAACAATCATGACAGGTTCGATAATTGAACTCATACCCTCAATCGATCGGTCAACTTCTTCTTCATAAAAGTCTGCCACTTTGACAAGGACGGTGTCTGTTTGACCAGTTTCTTCGCCGACTAGTAACATTTGAGAAACGATTGGTGGAAAAAGCGGGTTGGCTTCGATGACTGACGATAATGGCTTACCGATTTTAACTTGGGCTTCGGCATCAAGTAGAGCTTGTTCAAAGATAGCATTACCAACTGCTCGAGAAGTGACGTCTAAGGCTTCAAGCACGGCTACGCCAGCCTCAATCAGGGCTGAGAATGTACGCGTAAAGTGGGCAACGGCGATTTTCATGATAATAGTTTTAAGAACTGGTGTTTTTAATAAAACATAGTGAAATTGGTATTTACCTTTTGGTGTTTTGATGTAACGGAGAAGGCCATAGATACCACCACCCATAACAGCAAAGATAATCCACCAGTATTGAGTAAAAAAGCCGCTGGCGTCCAACATGATTTGGGTTAAGGCTGGCAATTTTGCACTTGATCCGCCAAGGTCTTTCATGATTTTACCAATTTGAGGAATAACAAAAAGCATCAAACCAAAGAAGGCGCCAGCGGTAATAACCAGCAGAACAATTGGATAAGACATCGAACTTTTAATCTTCTTGCGCATGGTTGTACTTTTTTCTTGTTGAGCTGCAAGACGCTTTAAAATTTCGTCCAAAATTCCGGCTGCTTCACCGGCTCGCACCATGTTGACATAGACGTCGTTAAAGGTGTTGGGATATTTTGCCAAAGCGTCACCAAGTGTTAATCCACCTTCAACGTCATGAATAACTCCGTTTAAAATCGTTTTTAAAAGTGGACTTTCGGCAACGTGATCGGATAGGGCGGTTAAGGCGCGCAAAAGTGGCACACCGGCGCCAACCATGGCGCTTAATTGACGCGTAAACATAACCAGTTGATCGGGTTTAATCTTTTTGGTACCCATGAAGCTACCAATAGAAGAGCTAGTAACCTTTTCTTTTGTCTCTTTGATACTGACTGGTCGTAATTTTAATTTTGATAGAGCGTCAATAACTCCAGCTCGGTCAGGTTGTTCGATTGAACTTGTGACTGAAGTACCTTTGGCATCAATGGCTACATAAGCAAAAGTAGGCATAATTATTCTTTTGTCACCCTAATGACTTCTTCTAGAGTAGTTTCACCACGAAGAACTTTAATTAACCCATCGGTTTGCATTGTTGCCATACCTTCGCTGACTGCTTGGTCTCGGAGCATATTACTGGTTGCGTTACCGATAATTAATTGTTGCATTGGAACGGTATTTTTTAGCACTTCATAAATACCCATTCGTCCTCGATAGCCATACATTGATCCATCTTCGTTGTCGTTAGGGTCATTGTGGTACAAAGTGTTAATACCATGTTCGTCAGTTGCCAGTGGTGTGTCTCCGCCAACACCTTCGGCAGCAGCAGCTTTTTCAAGATTATGGATATAGCTAAAATCTTGACCAGGTTTGAGTTTAAATAATTTTATAATTTCGTCTTGTTCTTCCTGGCTTGGTTTATAGCTGATTCTGGTTTCATGGCGAACTCGACGCACCAAACGCTGACCAACGACGGCTCTAACGATACTAGCGATAAGGAATGGCTCGATACCCATGTCGAGTAAACGCGGCAAGCAAGTTGCGGCGTCATTGGTGTGTAGTGTACTAAAGACCAAGTGTCCAGTTAGAGCCGCCTGAACTCCCAAGTCGGCGGTTTCGGTATCGCGGATCTCTCCGATCATAATAATGTCTGGGTCTTGACGCAAAAGTGCGCGTAGGCCGTTAGCAAAGGTCATTCCGGCTTTGGCATTGGTCTGAGTTTGGTTAACACCGACAATTTTATACTCAACTGGGTCTTCAACGGTTGAAATATTGACATCGGGGTTATTAAGGATAGATAAAATACTAAACAAGCTGGTTGATTTACCGCTACCAGTTGGACCGGTAATCAAAATCATGCCATTGGCCTCTGTTAACGCTGAATTAATATTAACAAGTGATTGACCCCAATATCCGAGTGATTCCAATGTTACGGCCTGGTTTGATTCATCCAAAATACGCATAACGGTCTTTTCGCCGTCAGCCACAGGTAAGGTGCTAACACGAAGAGCATATTGCTTACCGGCAACTTTAATTTTAAAACGACCGTCCTGTGGCACGCGGTGTTCATCGATTTTAAGGTTACTTAAAATTTTAATACGGCTGACTAGAGCGCCTAAAACGTTACGTGGCAAACGGTTGACTTCTTTTAAGACACCATCGATTCGGTATCGAACTTGAACAAAACCCTCGCGAGGCTCGATGTGAATATCGCTGGCGTGCGAACGAATAGCATATTCAAGTAACAGGTTAATTGTTTTGGCAATTGGTGAATCTTCGGAGACTTCTTGCTTAGACACTTCTTCATTTACGGTGTTATCATCTCTTTGAATATCAATAACTTCGTTTAGCTCGTTGGTTACATCGCCTCGGTATGCTTCAAGGCTAGTTATAATGTTTTCATGAGTGGCGATGTAAATCTTGGTATTTGTGCCAATCTCTTTTTCTATAAAGTTAACAGCTTGGACATCATCTGGGTCATCCATAGCCAAATGACACAGGCCATCAGCGTCAACTTGAAATAAAATTGCATTGTATTGACGGGCAATACGCTCGGGAATTTTGGCCAGAACATCTGATGGGATATCGTGAGCCTTGACTTCAATATATGGAATCTGTGCATACTCAGCAAAAGCTTTGACTAATACTTCATCGGTAATTAATTCATTTTGGACAGCTAGTTCTTGTAGGGTACGTTTAGTATGAGCCCCTTCTTCTTTGAGGGTATTAATTTGCTCAGCAGTGACAGTGCCACCACGTAAAAGCAACTTTTCCATTGTACTGTCTGGTATGCGCATAGTGCTTGTGTCTATTGTAAATTACCATGCCAAAAAGCGCTAGATGATATAATAAATAACAAATGTTTATAGAGGTAAAAAGTGGAAAAGAAATGCAGCAATTTGGCGCGAAGATTAGCGCAGTGTTTTGTGGCGGCGAAATTATTGAATTAATCGGTGATGTTGGGTCCGGAAAAACAACCTTAACCAAAGGAATTGCAATCGGTTTGGGCGTAACTGAAAACGTCCAAAGCCCAAGTTTTACAATTAATCGTGTTTACGCGGGGCGTGATGATATTACGTTGTCACATTATGATTTTTATCGACTGAATGACGCCGGCATTATGGCTGAAGAGCTGCAAGAGGTGACTGGTGATTCTAAAACAGTGACGGTCATTGAGTGGGGTGGAGTGGTGGAAGGTGTGTTGCCAATTGACCGTCTGTCAATCAGAATTACTTCGCTAACTGAGGCTACACGTCAACTTGAACTTATTGCTGGCGGTGAAAACAGTCGTAAAATATTGGAAGGTTTAAAATTATGATTTTGTTATTAAATACCAGCACACCAACCTGTTATTTATCTTTGGTTGACGGCGGTTGGCGCCAAGATTATGAGTGGTTGGCGGCCCGGACTTTAGCTAAAGGCTTACTTGGTTTTTTGAAC
>CAISVS010000101.1 GCA_903889015.1 uncultured bacterium
AATGCCCACATTGAGCGATTCAACCGAACATTACAGGAAGAGTGTATTGGACATTACTGGCGTAAGAGCGTTCCGCTCTCCCGCCAGAAAACCAATCTAAATAAATATCTAGACTACTACAACCAAGAACGTGTACACTTAGGCTTACAGCTAAAGACACCAGTTAGTATGTTGCAAAGCTATTGAGTTCTGTACGTAATATTCAGGTTGTAATTATGACTGATAGCCATTTGGATTTTGTGATTGCCAGCGCCAAGCGTCTTCACAGGCTTGATCGATAGTTTTTTCAGCAACCCAACCAAGTTCTTCTTTGGCTTTATCGGCAGACGCATAACATGTGTCAATGTCGCCAGCGCGACGAGAAACAATCTGATAAGGTATTTCTTTACCAGCAGCTTTACTGAATGCAGCGATTAATTCAAGCACTGATACGCCATGACCTGTTCCTAGGTTGAATGTTGAAACGCCAAGCATTGAGTGGTTGATAGCAGCAACGTGCCCCTTGGCTAAATCAACGATATGAATATAATCTCGCACACCAGTACCGTCTGGCGTGTTGTAGTCGTTGCCAAACACGCTGACTTTTTCTAATTTGCCGACTGCAACTTGGGCGACATATGGTAAAAGGTTGTTTGGAATACCATTCGGGTCTTCACCGATTAAACCGCTCTCGTGGGCGCCAACTGGATTGAAGTAGCGAAGCAGTGTTATTTCCATAGAGTCGTCTGCAATACTTAAATCGCGCAGGATTTGCTCAATCATAAATTTAGTTTGACCGTAAGGGTTGGTTATGCCGACACCAATCCGACTTTCTTCTGTCAGTGGTAGTTGTTCTGGGTTGCCATAAACCGTTGCTGATGAGCTGAATATGATTTTTTTAACGTTATGTTTTTTCATAACACCCAGTAAAACTAGTGTTGAGTCAATATTATTTCCATAATATTCAAGTGGCTTTTTGATAGATTCTCCAACTGCCTTGAGCCCTGCAAAATGAATGACTGCGTCAAAAACATGATTATTAAAGACGGTTTCAAGATTGTCGTAATTACGGACGTCAATTTGGTAAAAAGTGACTGATTTATTAGTGATTTTTTCAACTCGACGTAATGATTCTTGGCTACTGTTGCATAAATTATCGACAACAGCAACTTGATGTCCATTATTTAATAATTCTACGATTGTATGTGAACCAATGTACCCAGCGCCGCCAGTGACTAATATATTCATAAGGATATTATATCACTCGATATTGACGAATGGAATTTAGCCTAATAGTCTGGAGATGTCCGGTTGTAATTATTACCAGCAATTGGTCGCTAGCAGAGTGTTATAATAAGTTAATGATTACAGTTATTATAGCTGGCGGGTCTGGTACGCGCTTGTGGCCGCTATCAACCTCGAATTATCCCAAGCATTTGTTAAAGCTGACTGGTGAACGCACGATGTTGCAAACGGCATACGATCGTGCGGTCAAACTGGGTGATATTGTTTATGTTGTGACCGAAGCAAGCCACTCTGACCATATTCGCAAGCAGCTGCCTGAATTGCCCGAATCGGCATTTTTGATCGAACCAGGTCGACGCGGTACGGCGCATTGTATTGTGTTTGCATTGGATGTTATTTCTAGGACACATGACAAAAACGAGCCGATTGCGTTTATTCATTCTGATCACCATGTTCGTGATATTGGTGGCTTTGCGCGGTCTTTTGCATTGGCTGCCGAGGTGTCGCAGGCTAATAAACAGATTGCATTGATTGGTATCGAACCAACCTTTCCATCAATTGGGTTTGGATATATTAAACGCGACGGCGTAATTAGCGCCAGTAACGGTGTATTTAAAGTTGAATCTTTTAAAGAAAAACCAGATTATGAAACCGCAACTGGATATTTAGCATCTGGCAATTATTTATGGAATTGTGGTTATTTTGTTGGCTCGGTTGACACTTTTTTAGATGAAATGAAAGTCAGTGCGCCCGATTTGTTGGCGGATTTTGAAAGTTTGGCGGCAATCGCCGAAGTTGGTTCTGAACAGTACAATAACGCCTATTTAGCATTAGATAATCAAGTAATTGACATTGCATTGATTGAAAAGGCTAGAAGTTTAGCGGTAGTGTCGGCTAGTTTCGACTGGATGGAC
>CAISVS010000102.1 GCA_903889015.1 uncultured bacterium
ATTACATTCAGAATATAAAGCATAAAGAGTAAGGGGCATATGAAAGCGACAACAACGGCTACTTTTGAACAGGATGTATTGAAATCAAACAAAATTGTGCTACTAGATGTATGGGCCCCATGGTGTGCACCTTGTCGCGGCATGGAACCAATTATTGACGCAGTTGCCGAAGAAACAAAATCATTTGCTGAAGTTATTAAACTAGACGCCGAAACCGAAATGGATATTGTAGGTCAATTGGGTGTCAGCGGATTACCAACATTTTTGGTTTTTAAAGATGGTAAGCCTGTCGGATCAATCATCGGCGCAACCAGCAAGGCTAATTTGTTGAAGTTAGTTACACAAGCACAATAGGGTATTGTATTTGAAAACCCCCTCGGGTCCTGCCGTCCGGTCCGCCCCTGATTTATAAAAAACTGATTACAGTTTTTGTAGTAAATCGGGGCCACCCCGCCGAACGTCACCCGCGGAATGGGTTTTTAAATTTAGATTTGAAATGGTTATATAAGTTAAAGATAGACTAGTGAAGTTTTTTCCTTTATAATAAATCAGCGATGGCGCGTTGACGGAACGGTTACGTGGAGCTCTGCAAAAGCTTATAAATGGGTTCGACTCCCATACGTGCCTCCACGTCGTAATCGATTTCGATCTAATGGCAAACAAAGACGGAACTTTTTGTTCGCCATCTTATCTTCATCATTACTCCTTTCAATTTCGCAAACAGCTAAAGCTTGGTTTGCAAAATTGGGTAAGAGATAGTACAATACATTGACAAAACGCGCGGATGGTGGAATGGTATACACGAGAGACTTAAAATCTCTTGGCTTCACAGCCTTGCGGGTTCAAATCCCGCTCTGCGCACCAAAATAAACAGCCCCTTTAGGGGCTATTTATTTTGGTATGTAAAATGATATTGAACCCGCAAGGCCCTTGCGGGTGAGCAGTGCAAGTCTGCACTGCGCAAGGAAATCTTTCAGATTACGGGCTGTGCCCGTAGTATGAAAGTTTCGGGGTAGCCAAAGGTGACCAAATCCCGCTCTGCGCACCAAAATAAAATAGCTTCCCTTGGGAGGCTATTTTATTTTCTTGGATAAATCGGAGTTTAATATTTTGCTCGGCCGAGCAAAATATTAACTATTTATGGAATTATGATTATGAATTATCTAATCATCATCAGATTCAATAAGTACGAATTTGACGTATAAGCTATATCAAATAGGAGAATGGATTGTATTTAAATATTTCTACATTTGCGTTACTTTTTTTGACTTAAAAAAGTTATAGATATTTGCTATAATATATATACAAGTACGTAATAAAAAGGGGGAAATATGTCAGCTGTTTGGATTATTTTAGGAATTGTCGTATTGGTGGCGTTGTTTTTATTCGGTGCTTACAATTCACTAGTCACTTTAAAGGTTCGTGTTGATGAAGCTTGGAGTGATATCACTGTTCAATTAAAACGACGTTTGGATTTAATTCCAAATCTGGTCGAAACTGTCAAGGGTTATGCTAAACACGAAAGTGGTGTATTTGAAGCTGTTACCGCAGCTCGTGCAAACGCTTTAAATGCCAAAGGCGTCAAAGAAACTGCTGCATCTGAAAATCAATTTGAAGGTGCTTTGAAAAGTCTATTTGCTGTTGCCGAGGCTTATCCTGATTTGAAGGCTAATGCCAGCTTTACTCAATTACAACAAGAACTTGTCGATACTGAAGATAAAATTCAAGCATCACGCCGTTTTTACAATGGTGGTGTTCGTGATCTAAATACCAAGATTCAAATGTTCCCAAGCAATATAGTTGCTGGCATGTTTGGTTTTAAAGTTCGCGATTTTTACGAACTAGACGCTGCTGAACAAAAACAAGCCGAAAAACCAGTCGACGTAAAGTTTTAATAGGTAACTAATCTTAAATGTATAAAGCAATTGCTGACAACAAACGCAACACCGTCCTGATTATGGCGGTGTTTGTTGGCATTATTAGTGCTATAGGTTGGGTCGTCAGTTATTTTTACGGCGACACCAATATTGCTTATTTTGTTATTGTCGGTGCGGTTTTGTATGCTTGGTTGCAATACTTTATTGCTGATAAATTGACAATCGCTATGACTGGCGCTAGGGAAATTCAAAAACGCGATAACCCAAGGTTTTATCGGATAGTTGAAAATCTGGCGATTACAACTGGTATGCAAACACCTAAAGTTTACATTATTGATGACGCGGCGCCAAATGCTTTTGCGACTGGTCGCGACCCTCAACATGCTATTGTGGCGGCAACGACTGGACTAATCGATATGATGAGCGACAGCGAACTTGAGGCTGTAATGGCGCACGAGATGGGTCATGTTAAAAATTACGATATTCGCGTCAGTATGATTACGTTTGGATTGGTTAGTGCCATTGGTTTTTTGACAGATATAGTTTTACGGATGATGTTTTATGGCGGCGATCGCGATAGCGAAGATAAATCTCCGGTCATGATGATAATTGGTATTATTGTACTAATTTTGGCGCCAATTGTGGCGGTAGTCGTTCAGATGGCAGTTAGTCGTCAGCGAGAATATTTGGCTGATGCCACTAGTGCTATGACAACTCGCAATCCCGACGCCATGATTTCAGCGTTGGAAAAATTAAAAACTAATGGTCGTCCAATGAAGCGTCAAAACACAGCATCAGCGCACCTGTATATTACAAATCCGTTAAAACCAGGCTTTTTTGCAAAATTATTCAGCACTCATCCACCACTAGAAGATCGCATTGCTAGGTTGCGCAATAACGCCAATAAATTTTAATATTATGAAAAAAATAAATCCAATTAAATCCACAAAAAAACGCGTATTAACATATTTAAGTCGCCGTCCTCACCGTAGTTTTAAAAAGACTTTGCGCCGTGATTACAAACGATCACTTAAACTACCTGGATATATGGCGTTTACTAAATCTGTTCGTCAAACACTTTGGGCAAATAGGCGAACATTTGCAGCACTGGCGTTAACTTATGCTTTGATTACAGTCGTCATGGTTGGAATTGCTTCACAAGATAATTATTTGACTTTAGTTAATACTTTAAAATCAACTAGTGGTGATTTGTTTAATGGCTTTTGGGGTAATATTGGTAGTGCTAGTTTGATGTCGTTGACCGCTATTACTGGCGGTTTATCGCCGACTTTGACAGAATCTCAGCAAATTTATGCTGTCATAATTATGATACTTACTTGGTTAACGACAGTTTGGTTGTTGCGTAATGTATTAGCTGGCCACAAGGTTAAGTTACGTGACGGGCTTTATAATGCTGGATCACCAATTTTGCCGACTTTTTTAGTCGTACTGTTGGCAGTCGTTCAGATGTTGCCGCTGGCGCTGGCATTTATTGCTTACAGCGCAGCTAGTGTAACTGGGCTACTGGATAACGGCATTGAAGCGATGTTGTTTTGGGTAGCAGATGGGTTGTTAGCGATGTTGTCAGTTTATTGGCTGTCAAGTACATTCTTTGCGCTTATCATTGTAACTTTACCAGGCATGTATCCATTTCAGGCGATCAAAACAGCCGGAGATTTAGTTGTTGGGCGTCGATTACGTTTGTTATTTAGGTTTATTTGGATGGCGGCTGGTGTTTTGATTATCTGGGGACTGGTTTTGATACCGACTATAATATTTGATAGTTGGCTAAAAAATGTTTGGGCCGCCGCCAGTTGGGTGCCGATTGTTCCAGTAGTTTTGTTGACAATTAGTTCGCTGACAATTATTTGGGTCTCAAGTTATACCTATTTGTTGTATCGTAAGGTGATTGCTGATGACGCCGGTCCAGCTTGATTCACGCGCTCGCGAACTACGCGAATTGTTGGCGACTTATAGTTACGAATATCACGTACTTGATAACCCGTCAGTTAGTGATGCTGTCTATGACAGTTTATTTGCCGAATTAAAATCAATCGAATCAGAATATCCTGAATTAATTACGCCTGACAGCCCAACTCAACGTGTTGGCAGTGAATTATCTGGTGGTTTTCAAAAAGCCAAACATAGTTCACGTATGCTTAGTTTAAATGATGTCTTTGATCGGTTCGAGGTTGAAGCTTGGGTCAAACGAATCGATAAATTATTACCAGGTCGTAAACATGAATTTTTTGCTGATATCAAAATGGACGGGTTGGCTTGCGCGTTGGTTTATCAAGATGGTTTGCTTGTCCAAGCAATTACCCGTGGTGATAGTTTTGTTGGTGAAGATGTAACTGAAAATGTTAGGACGATTAAAAATGTTCCTTTGCGCCTTCGAAAAGTTAGTGGTTTTGAACAGTTTTTGTTAGGTCGCACCGAAATCCGTGGCGAAATTGTAATGTTAAAAAAAGATTTTGCAAAATTAAATAAAAAGCGTTTGGCTGCTGGCGAGCCAGAATTTGCTAATCCGCGAAATTTAGCAGCTGGTACTATTCGTCAACTTGATCCAAGGTTAGTGTCCGAACGACCGTTGCATTTTAGAGCTTATGATATGCTGCGCGACAATCCTGATGAACTGCCGACTCATATTTATGCCTATCAGGCCTTAAGCGCAGTGGGTATTAATCGTAATTTAGAAGCCAGCGTGTTTGATAATTTAAATGGTGTCATGGAATTTATTGATAAATGGGACAAAAAACGTCAGGATTTACCATTCAATACTGATGGTTTGGTTGTAAAAGTAAATAATCGTCAACAATACGCTAAATTAGGCGTAGTCGGCAAACAGCCACGAGCAGCGGTAGCCTTTAAATACGCGCCCGAACAAGCAACGACAATTTTGCGTGACATCGTAATTAGTATTGGTCGGACTGGTGCAGCGACGCCGGTGGCAGTATTTGACCCAGTAATTGTAGCCGGTACAAGGGTTCAGCACGCTAGTTTACATAATGCTGACGAAATCGAACGACTGGATGTGCGAATTGGTGATACTTTGGTGATATTCAAGGCTGGCGATATAATTCCGCAGGTTGAAAGTGTAGTGACGAAATTACGTCCATTAACTTCCGTTAAATTTAATTTTGAAAAAGCCTTAAAATTGCAATATCCTGAACTTGAATTTGATCGTCCGTTAGATGAAGTTGTTTACCGTGTCAAAGGCGCAACTGGCGATATATTGTTGAAATTAGCGCTAGAGCATTTTGCCAGCAAAGCCGCCCTAGACATTGATACATTGGGTGAAAAAAACGTGGTAGCTTTGGTTGATGCTGGTTTAGTTAATGACTTAGTAGATATTTATACGATTACTGTTAATCAATTATTGCAACTGGACCGATTTGCTGAAATTTCAGCCAACAAATTGGTTGAGGCAATTGCCAATAAAAAAGCGCCGTTACTTGAAAAGTTTGTTTATGGTTTAGGCATTCGTCATGTCGGTGTGCAAACGGCAATCGATTTGGTTAATAATTTTGAATCACTCAGTGCGATGCAACAATCTACAATTGACCAATTAATTGCGATTGATGGTGTCGGTGAAGTAGTAGCTGAAAGTATTATTGCTTGGTTTGCTGATCCTGACAATGAAGCGTTGTTGCAAAAATTCAATGACCTAAACGTTAACCCTGTTTTTGTTAAAAAAACCGGTAAATTAGTTGGTGCTAATTTTGTCGTTACTGGTACACTAACAACGATGTCGCGTGATCAAGCGGCCGATCAAATACGCACATTGGGCGGAACTTTCCAAACTGCCATTGCTCGCGATACGACATATTTAGTTGTTGGCCAAAATGTTGGTGCTAGTAAATTAGATAAGGCCAAAAAGTATGGAACGGTTGTAATAGACGAATCAAAATTACAAGAAATATTAAGTTAATCATGACAGTATTATTAATCATTATCGCCACAACAATCAGCACCGCACTTGGTGGATTGTTTGCGATTAAAATGAAAGACAAATTACATTTAATATTAGGTTTCAGCGCCGGTGCAGTGTTGGGTGTGGCATTGTTTGATTTGTTGCCTGAAGCTATTGAATTAACCAGCGGTGTTTATAGTGTCCAAATTGTATCGATTTTAATCGCGACTGGTTTTTCGGCGTATATGTTGCTGGACAGATATTTTTCGATGCATGGACACGGTGACGATCATTGCGAAAATCCATCACATAATGGCAAATTAGGCGCATCAGCGCTGGTGTTTCATAGTTTTTTGGATGGTTTTGGAATTGGACTGGCATTTAAAATTTCGCCAGCCATCGGTTGGGTAGTAGCGTTGGCGGTTTTAACACACGATTTTTCGGACGGTGTTAACACAGTGAATATGATTGTAAAAAATAAAGGCGGTCGCAAATCGGCAATAAAATGGTTAATTGCTGATTCATTAGCGCCAGCGATTGGCGTGGCGGCGACCTATTTGATTACTGTTTCAGAATCGGTATTGGGTTTAATATTGTCGGTCTATATTGGTTTATTCTTGTACATTAGCGCCAGTGATTTAATTCCCGAAAGTCATCATCGTCATCCAGTAGCTTGGACTACCTTGTCGACAATACTGGGTATGTTAGTGATTTTGCTGGCTGTCAATTTTGCTAGTTAAGGTCCAAAATAGCAGCATTAATCAGTCGATAGGCTGATACAGCCGATGCGATTTGATGCAGACGAACATTAGATTTTTTATTATGTGCATCCACTATGCTATGTGATAACCAATATCCGATAAGGGTTAATGCAAAACCGTAATTAAAGTGTGATTTTAGGTGTTTTTTGACGTTGTGCCCACTTTTTGCTAAATCAATAATAAACATTGTGCTGTCGCCATTTTTTGGTCCATCGCCAGCCCAACTCCA
>CAISVS010000103.1 GCA_903889015.1 uncultured bacterium
TACCCACTCGAGAGTGGGTATTTTATTTTGGTGAACTCGGCAAGATTCGAACCTGCGACCTTTAGCTCCGCAAGCTAACGCTCTATCCAGCTGAGCTACGAGTCCAAAAATGCAGTACTGCATATTATAAATAGTGTGCAGCACTGCTTTTCATGTAACTAGAAGGTGCTTCCATTCGCAAAAACTTGCGGTGAATATCGGCTATTGTATCATAAATAAGCGTCTGATGGTAGGGGTAAAATATATTTTAAAGACGTAATTTGCGAATAATTACATCAATCGCATCTAATTTCAAAATATTCATTGGTAGCCTAGCGCCTAATATATCAACAATTTTTTCGCCAACTTCCTCGGGGAAGTAAACTGAAACACCTGGCGCAAACCGTTTAATTGGCACCAGCATAACTGAATTATGTTGATGGTCACGAATAACTCCAAATGACTTAAACTCACTAAAATGATATAGTTTTTCACCAACATACAAACCTTGATCGCCACTTAGGGTATATTCGATTTCACGAGGTGGACGGCGTGAATAAATAACGACCGAAACCGCCATTACGACGACCAAAACCGAAAAGGTATATGATTTCAAAAACAATATATCTGACGCGATAAACACCAAAACAACAATCGCAAACAACACAAACCACAAACCATTCTTTTCTTGATGGATATATTCAGTTGCAACCCAATGGACAGGGTCGCTGTCGCTTGTAGCGCTTTCGGGATTTGATTCAGGAGTATTTTTATCAGATGGCACTTCATCAGCGTCTGGTGTTGGAGTGTACATTTCAGTTACTTCATCTGTCGTTTCAGATTCATTCTGCCAATAATTATCCTGCTGATTTGATTGCATATTTTAAGTATAACCGACTTATGTAAAAACGTCATTAATTATTAGCTGTTCTTAACCATAACAGATATATGCAGACTCAGGTATAATTAGTGACATGTCAGATATTACAAATTTTATTGCCGCTAAACAAGCTTTGTATGAATACATTCCAAAGGGTACTAATGTGACGAAATATAATTTGGATAATATCACAAAACTAATGAAATACTTAGGCAATCCGCAAGATAAAGTCAAAGTAATTCATGTCGCTGGAACCTCGGGCAAGACTTCGACGTCGTATTATTTAGCTGCATTGTTATTTAACGCCGGCTACTCGGTCGGCCTAACTGTTTCGCCGCATATCGATGAGATTAACGAGCGAGCTCAGATCAATCTGCAACCATTACCCGAAAAAGAATACTGCGAACATCTAAGCCAGTTTTTAAAAATCATCAAAAAATTCAAATTTCAGCCATCGTATTTTGAAGTGTTAATCGCTTTTGCGTATTGGTTGTTTGAAAAAAGGGGGATGCAGTACGCCGTTGTTGAAGTCGGCCTAGGTGGATTAATGGACGGCACTAATGTCATCAACCGCCCTGATAAAGTTTGTGTTATTACAGATATCGGGCTGGACCACACAAAAATCTTGGGCAATACAATCAGTAAAATTGCATTTCAAAAAGCCGGGGTTATCAAACACGAAAACGCCGTTTTTATGTACCAACAAGATAAAAAGGTGATGGCTGTCATTAAAAAACAAGCAAAAGAACTGTCAGCGATATTATATTTAGCCCAGCCAGATAACAATTATGATGTCCTTTTAACAACATTACCTCTGTTTCAACAGCGAAATATTAAACTGGCTATTAATACTATTAATTACGTTATTAACCGTGATCATACCAGCCAACTGACCGCTGCTGAAATAAAAAATGCTGCTAAAACTTACGTCCCAGCGCGAATGGAGATAGTAAATTATCACGATAAAACTATTATTATGGACGGGTCTCATAATGAGCAAAAGATTAATGCTTTAACAGAGTCGATTCAGCGGCAGTTTGGCGACACACCAATTACACTTTTGGTCAGTTTTGGAGAAAATAAAATATCCAGCGTCCAAGAATGCATGAAACTACTTCGTAAAATCAGCTCGACAATTATTTTGACAGCCTTTGATATCGGTCAAGATGAAGTTAGAGCCGCAATCAAACCCGACGAACTGGAAATTTATGCTAAACAAGCTGGTTTTCACACCATCATAGTCGAACCAGATCCTATTTTGGCACTGAAGGAACTAATCTGGCGAACTAACGGAATCGGACTGATTACTGGGTCTTTTTATTTGTTGAATGTAGTTAGGGAAGTAGTTTTTAAAAAATAAGTTGGCGGAGGAGGGGAGATCTCGCCCTTCGGCCTCGTATAGTAAAAAGTACAGTAATAGCATCAAAGTAACGAATACTGGAGATTCGGCGAAGCGCAGCGCAGAAAAGAAAGCACCGAAGGTATTTTCTTTTCAAGTAAGCGAAGAAGCGAAATCCGCTGACTAGCGGATGGAGCGCTACTCCCGCATTTTTGTGGTTTTAACCACAAAAATCAGCGCGGAGTTCGAATCTCCCCACCTTCGGTAAATAAAAATAGAGTCA
>CAISVS010000104.1 GCA_903889015.1 uncultured bacterium
GACCTTTGGGGTTGATAATGAAGGTTTTGCGCAATATTCCTTCACGGCCAAACTGTTTTTTACCCCAGGCGCCATAAGCATCCATAACGGCGTGGTCAGCATCTGTTAATAACATAAAATTTAGACTATGTTTGACTATAAATTTACTGTGCGAATGAGCATTGTCACGGCTAACACCAACAACCTCGGCGCCAAGTGCCACTATGTCATCGCGCGCGTCACGCAAACTACAAGCTTCGATTGTACAACCTGGCGTTTCATCTTTGGGGTAAAAATACAACACCAACCATTTATGTTTATAGTCGCTCAGCGAATGAGTCTTGCCTGTTTCGTCGGGTAGAGTGAAGTTTGGCGCAATTGACATTAACTTCTTCATAACCTAATTATACTCTTGTTTATGATTATGCGCCGAAATAATTACTGAGCAATCTTATATTGAATTGCTTTATAGGCTGGTTTATCACTAAACACATCGTTAAACTTCGCCTGCTGGATAGATTGTAAATTAGAATATGGCGCATCCAACTTACCTTCGGTCGAATAACCAACATACCAAAAAACCGGATTCGATTTTATAAAAGCACCCATATCTTTTATCTTAAATTGATCGTAATCTTTTAACATCGCCGCCCAGCCGAATTTATATTGGATTGGGTCAATATAATAAACAGGATGATTATCTGTAGCATAAAAAACCGCTTCAAAAAATAACCAAGGAGTTGCAGTAATAATTGGTTGACCATCGCCCGCTTTTGCGTCGACTTCTTCAATAATCTTACCGGTGCTATTAGATTGATGCGAATCATTATTACTATTACCAAAATACCAAACATTGCCGATGCCAATCACCATCATAACTGCTATCACAGCACCGATAATTATTTGATATTTTGACTTCACTATTTTTGTACCTAATGTCAACGTAACACCAATAAATAAGGCTATTCCAACGATCGAAGTAATCAAATAACGATCAATAAACGACGATCTGAGTGGAGGCAAAGACAGAACCATTAGTAACAAAATCGGAACAAAAGCAAGCGCTATAATCAAACGATACGACTGACGACTAGCTTCATTCAGTGTTTTATATACTTTAAAAGCTAAAATCCCTAAATATACAACTACAGCTAAAAAGATAAATGCTAGCCAACCAGTTGTTGCATTTGAGTTCTGATAATAAAATACATTGCTGGAAAAGTTAACCAAAGTATCAGGAGTAATTGGACCTATCCAAAAACCAAAGGCTTGAACAACAACTAGTTGAGAGATGAAAAATGGTAGCCATGGCACAAATACACAAAATGCCACGATATGCGCCAACATCCATTCTTTTGAAAAGAACGCCTTTTTAAATTTATCTTTCTTGACAACTCGACGAATATTATCAGCTCTCCATAACCAATGTGCCAGCCAAACAATCGCCGAAAAGTAATGAGTCCACATACCAAGACTGATTAAAATACCATAGATCACCCACGGTAATCTTTTTTTAGTCGTAACAGCAAATGTCAACACATACGTTGCCGCCAAAGCAATAGCCGTAACTAATGTATACATCCTCATCTCTTGACCGTAACGCACCAACATCGGCGACAAAACCATAAATATCAAACTAATTCTGGCGGCTTTTTTATCAAACAAGCGATGTATTAGCAGATAACCAAATACAATCGCAATGGCACCAAATAAAACACTCATCGAACGCAGACCTAATTCAGTATTGCCAAACAGCGCTCCCCATATTTTCAACAGCCAATAATACAGCGGTGGATGGACATCAGCCGCCGTATAACGCGCAATATCAAAAAAACTAAACCGAGTCATGTAGGCGCCAAAAGCCTCATCAAACCAAACTGATGACTTGGTAATTGTCCAAAGTGTAATAGTTGTAAACACCGTCAAACCAGCTGCAATAAAGTAACCATCTGCGATTTGAAGGCTTAATTTTTGTCGTTTTCGGCCGAATATTTTTTCAAACATAGTTATATAACCCTATCATATCTTGTTATGTTGCAACCGACAAGTAAAAAAATATCAATTAACACTAGAAATCATGTCAAGTTTGCGCTATAATTCATTGACAAGCACCATCGGGGTGTGGCGCAGTTGATAGCGCGCTCGGTTTGGGACCGAGAGGCCGAAGGTTTGAGTCCTTTCA
>CAISVS010000105.1 GCA_903889015.1 uncultured bacterium
CCATCACATTGTTTGGCCGTAATTGATCCAACAGTTCCAAAACCAAAACCTAGTCGAGCAATCATCGGCATAATCTCGCCATTTTTATCAAAACCTGCCGACAAGCCAACTGGGGATTTAAATTCAATACCGTGATATTTTTGGACCAATCGTTCATCTCGACGCCTGATAAAAATAAATTTAACAAAACCCCTTAGCAGTGGCACACGACCTGACACCGAAGTCATATGAATCATCATACCGTGAGTCGTATCTGGTGAAACTAAAAATAACAGTGGTTTAGCAATAACTCGGTAAATTTGCTGGCATGCAGCCCAGAAAAAACGTCTAATCATATTTAATTATTATACCAATATAATCATCATCTTGTATAACTGGTTATAAAAAATATCAATGTCCTGCAACATACAACCTACCAAATACTATCTACTACCTTTATTTGCAGGGTCCGTCCTTGCAAAAATTTCAATCTGAAGTAACAGATTACTTAGTTAGTAGGTAGTATTATTGAAATTTTACTATCTACTAACTACCAACAAGACTATAATAGATATGTAACCAAGGAGGACTTATGATCAAATCAAACGTCATCGAAAAACTAAATAAATTAGATAAATCTGATCTCCAAATATTAACTGTGTACCTAGGCACTGACACCTTACAGGCACCGTCAAGTGAAGTACTACTGACGCAATTCCACTCTTTAATCCACAAAAAACTAAACACCGTCGACCGAACTGTATTCAAATCCGATATTCAACGCATTGAAAAATACTTAGAAGCCCACGTTCCATCTTTCCGTAGTCTAGTTTTTTTCAGCGCCGGTAAAAACCTATGGGAAGTTGCCAGTCTGGAATTCGGTATGCCAGCTAAAATTACCATCGACAATTCGCCAGATACCACTAAATTAGTCGAATCACTGCAAAAACATTCCAAATATCTGGTAATCTTGGTTGACCGTGAAAAAGCCCGAATGTTTACCGTTGAACAAGGTGAAATTACCGACCAATCCGAAGCTATTGGCAGCTATGTGCCACCACGAGTCAAAGCAACTGGACGTGAAAACTTCAACAACCAAACCGACACAAATTTCCGCCACAATGAAGTATTACTAAAAAGACATATTGATTCCGTCGCCAAAGCAATTACAACATTCACTAAAACTAACAGTATTAATTTTGTCATCATTGGCGGCCATGTCGAAATGTTCCGAAAAGTTGCCGATTCACTGCCTGCAAACCTGCAATCCAAAGTGATTGTTGGCTTTGTGACCGACGTCAATGCACCACTAAATAAAATTCTGCGTGAATCTAAAAAAATTGCTGCATCAATCTCGTAATTCAACTTACTATTAAGCAATTTTTAATCATTATGCCTTATTATTAACAACATAAGGAGATATGATATATGCCCAAAGATGAAAAACATATTAATAATGAATCAACCCAAGATATTGAAGTAATTGAATCGAAAAACAATGATACAACGGATCAAACTAATCGAGGACATCATCACAAACATCCAAGAAAGACATTAGTAATGCTATTGTCAGTAACAATTGTCGTACTGATAATTACCGTCGCTGGCCTAGCTGGACATGTCATGAACTTAGGTCGTCAGCGTTTTATCGACCAACCAACTATGATGAGATCTTACGTCCAAGATCAAAGTCCTCGCATGGGACACATGCAAGGTCAAAGACGAGCACAAATTAACACCGTAAACAACGATATAACTACCGGAGTTGTAATATCTGTCAGCACCAACAGTTTTGTAATTGGTGGTAACGGCAGTCAATATACCGTTAATACAACCGACAGCATGACATACAATACAACCGCAAAAAAAGTTGCTGTAGGTGACAGCGTTATCGTATCAGGCACAGTCACAGACAATACAGTTGCTGCGACGGATGTTCGTATCGTAAATTACTAATAAATAACACCCACACAATTCATAAATAATATAGCCTAGATTGATTCAAGTCTGGGTTATATTATTTTAATCAAAAATCACTATTTATTAATTACTTACAATCCATTATAATTACGCTTATAAAATAACAAAAATAAAAAACGCCATCAGGCAAAAAGGTAATATGAAGATAAAACTTCAAAATAAAGATAGTTTGGGCTTTGCAATAGCCGAAATTTTTCTTAGTATTATGATTATAGCTGCAGTCGCAGGTCTAACAGTGATATATTTCACCAAACTTAACCAATCAACGGCCGCAAATACAAACACAAACTCTGACACTAGGTCTTCATCACAGCCACTTACTCAAATTACCGCCCCAAATGGCACAACAGACAACATTAACCAACTATTGCAACAAGCACTAGAAGCTGAAAAAAATATAGATACCTCTGTTGATACTAGCATTCTAAATAATGCAAACAGTTCTAATAGTGCAATTACAAATATTGGAGGGGCTTACGATGCGTCAAATCTTTAATCGATCCAATTTTGCTATTGTCACTGGCATTGTCTTGTTATTTGTCGTTATTATATTATCACCAAAAGATATCTATGCCATTGAGGCAAATTCTCCTCAGGCATTGGCTGAATCAAATAACGCCGCAATAAAAACTAGCCCATTTTGTACTAATCTTGCCACCGAATCAGCAAAAGTCAAAGCTAATTTAACTGAGTTATCAAGCAAGTTATCTGCCGCTTGGGTACAACAAGGCGCAACAAAAACAACTGATTGGCAACAAGTTGACCAAAAAGTATCAGCTAATCGCGCTGCAGCTGATGCAAAATTAATTGATAGTCTGACAAAACTGGCTGAAAAAGCGACCAGCGACAATCAAAAACAAGCAATCACAGATTATGCAGCCGCGGTAAACGCAGCTTTAACAACCCGCCGCAATGATACAGATAATGCTCGTATTACATTCAGAAACGCTGTTAATAACTTGATGGCATCTCGCCAAGAAACTGTTACAGCACAATTAAATACGTTCATAGATTCAGTTGACACCGCTATTGCAACCGCCAAGGATGTCTGCACTAGCGACCCAACCAGCGGAGTCGCAACACACAAAATCTATCAAGACAGCCTAGCTGAAGCTCGAACAACATTTCAAAATAATCGTTCAGGTAATGACAAAATTAAAACTGAATTGACAATACTATCAGCAGCTCGCGATGACAACTTTAAGACAATCGATGCAGCATTTAAAGCCAGCATGACGGCCGCAAAAACAACGTTGCAAACCACCCTTAACAACACTTCAATATAAAAATTTTGCAAGGATTATTCTTGCAAATCACAACTAGTGACTAAACCGACAAATTATGTAGGTTAATGCCCATTATCAACAAAGGCCACAAAACGACTGCCAAAACAGCTGACAATATATGGGGGATAGTCGTTAAATTTGCCAAGTAGCCTTGACTATTAGCTACAAAAACGCCCGCAGCCAGATATACAATACTAATTATTCCATTCATTAAAAACCACCTTTTTAAAATATTGAAATGTTAATACTTTAATTATTACACATTTTTGTAATTACTGGCAACAATCGTAACCATTTTATCTAACAAAAATGATTCCAGCCAGTTGATTTGATTAGTTGTTTTTTGTTATTTGCTAGTAATATTGATTTGCCGTCATTATAAGGCGTAATTTCA
>CAISVS010000106.1 GCA_903889015.1 uncultured bacterium
ACCCTCGGCCTCTAATTTTTCAACTGCCGTTGCCTGAAGTGGCGCATCAAAATTCTCTAACATCTTGCTGGCAGCAGTTGTTGGCGCTCCGAATGCCAAAAAGTTGTCTTTAACGACAAATGGCACGCCAGCTAGTTTTCCGGTAATTTTGCCAGCATCAACATCATCGGCCCGCTGCAGAGCGCGTTCTTCGGTTAAATTTAATAGTGCGTGATATTCGGATTTTTCGCGCGCTTTGGCAATCACATTTTCAACCACAATGCGAGCTGAACTAGCTTTGATTTGATCTTTAATTTCAGAAATAGTCATAAATTATAATACCTTCGGAACTTTTACTTGATTATCACGCGATTCTGGCGCCCGTTTCAATAATTCTTCACGGCTAATACCGTAATCAATCACCTTGTCATCACGCCACACATTTTTTAGTCCCGTCACCTGATAAGTCGGCTCGACGCCAGTTGTATCAAGTTTACTAAGTTGCTGGACATAGCCCAAAATATTACTAATATCGACCTGAAGGTCATCTATTTCACTGTCATTTAGCTCAAGGCTGGAAAGCTGCGCTAAATGCAGCACATCATCACGAGTTATTTGTGTCATACAATATATTATACCCTAATTAATGAATGAAAAAATAGTCTAGAAAATTCTGTTGTAAGCATTTCGGGCTTTTTTTGTAACCAAATATATTACCGTTGCGGTTGGCAATAATAAATATAGTAAAAAAGGAATAATAAACACTGCATAATAAGACCAAATTGTCGACAACATATACCCAGCAGAATAGCCACTGTCGCTACTGCTGTTGCTGGAAAATAGCTGAATTACCCAATATATCTCATAGCCAGTCAATAAACCAGCAATTGCCAAAGAAATGTAACGTGAAGTCTTTGTATTGCTACGGATAAAGATGAAAGCTGCAATACACGCTATAGTGATCAAAATAAACGGTAGAATAACTGATCCAAAATATTGTGAAGTTATCGCGCTAATACTTGAACTGGACATATATGACGAATATTTTGAAGCCTGACCTAACAAATACAAAAAATATACCAAAAAACTACCAGCAACAATGGCAGATATAATATATAACCATGCAAAAACATAACTAGTCATAGGTAGCGGATAAGTATAGACATTCGGTGCGTAATTTGCAGTTACATTATTATTTACAGGTTGAAATGCAGAAGGACGATATGACATTGGCGCTGGAGTAACTATCGCTGTTGGCGGCTGAACAGGCTGAATTGGTGAAGTGGCGGTATTTGTAGGACTGACAGGCGTAACAGTTGGCTGCATCTGAGCCACTGGCTGTACTACTGGATTTACGTTTGGGCTGACAACCGTTGCCGCTTCGGCTAAAATATCCTTTTCACTACTGATGGGCTGTAAATCTGGCATTATTTATCCTTTATTAAATATATAGTTTAATAATACATTAGCATCATACAAATAGCCATCTAAGGAGTATACTTATAGCATGAATAATCCTGAAATTAACATTCGAAAAGCCACAGATGTCGACATCGAAACTGTCATTAATTTAGGATCGATGTTGCAAGACGATTCAAAATTATACGAACCGAATATAACTTTTGACCGCAAAGAGGCAGTCAAACATTACTCAGCCGAGTTAAACAATGACGATGCCCTAATTATCGTCGCCGAGATTGACAACAAGATTATCGGCTATCAGTATAGTTACATCACCAAACTCGATTATTTATCTACCCAAAATATTGAATGTACATTTGAAGCAATAATCCTTTTACCAGAATACAGATCAAAAGGTATTGGCAAGCAAATAACTACAGTTTCCGAAAAGTGGGCCGTTCAGGATAGAAAAGCTAATCGTATCAGTGCAACTATTTACAGTGGCAACACCGCATCCGAACAACTACACCTAAATGACGGTTTTAAACCCCATTCAACTTCATACGTAAAACTAATTCCATAAAAAATACCCCCAATTACGGGGGTATTTTGTTTGTCGAATATTATCGCCTTGAATCAATAAACGTATGAGCGTGACCAGATGCACCACCACGACCAGTACGGCCGATACGGTGAATGTAGTCGTCATAAGTTTGAGGAGTATCAAAGTTAATAACGTGTGACACATTTGGGATGTCTAAACCACGGGCCGCAACGTCAGTTGCAACCATTACACGAATGCGACCGTCTTTGAATTGCTTTAAAGCGCGGGCACGTTGTGATTGGTTTTTGTTACCGTGAATCGCGATTGACGAGATTCCGCTGTTATCCAAGTGATCACTTAGTCGTTGAACGCCGAATTTAGTTTCACCAAAGACCAATACTTTGTCGTATTTGGCGCGATCTTGCAACATTTCGGTCAACAGTTCAACTTTGTGAGCTTTGTCACGAGCTTCGATGACATCTTGTTCGATGTGTTCATTTGTTTCGCTGGTACGAACTGATACGGTTACTGGGTTTTTACTAAAATTATTAATAATTGTCGTAATTTCAGGCGTAATTGTAGCACTGAAAAGTAACGTTTGACGATCAGTTGGCATTTCGCTAACGATTGAACGAATGTCTGGCAAAAAGCCCATGTCTAGCATTCGGTCAGCCTCATCCAAGACTAACGTATTAACGTTTTCAAGGATAATATGGCGACGATTCATCAGGTCTTTCAAACGACCTGGCGTACCAATAATAAAGTGTGGACGACGTTTCAAATCACGAATTTGACGCTCGGCTGGCATACCACCAACAACTAGTGCTGAGTATAGTCCTAGGCCATAGCTAAATTCACGGAATTGTTCGTCAATTTGTTGAGCCAACTCACGAGTTGGGGCAATAATCAAAACACTTGGGCGCAATGAAACACTGGCTTGGCGTTCGATAATTGGCAACAAGAAGGCAGCTGTTTTACCAGTACCGGTGTTGGCAATACCAATGACGTCTTTACCTTCCAAAATAAATGGAATTGCTTGGTCTTGGATTGATGATGGTTCGTCATAGCCTTTTTTGGCAATGTTATTTTGCAATTGACCACCGAATGGAAAATCGACGAACTTATGTTCAGCAATATAAGGCACTTCTTCGGCCTTGGCAACTGCTTGGTTAATAAATTTACTTGGGTTAATGTATTTTTTGACTGGTCCACGGCTTCCACCGCTGCGACCACGATTAAAGCTGGGGCGTCCGCCACCGCTGTTACCGCCGCCAAAACTTGGGCGTGAGCCACCAGAACGTTGACCGCCTGGGCGTCCGCCACCGTTACCTGTACGTGGGCGAAAACCGCCACCTGATTGTTGATATGCCATTATTAATAGCCTTTCTTTGAACCTACCATAAATTATGCCAGGTTATTATTGAAATATTTTATTTATGCAATTTTGAAAACAAGAGAATAATTCGGTGATAGCGCCTACACAAGTAGTGTGTATAATGTCACGGGTGCGCTCGTCGTTGAAAGAGGCCCTAGCATCCATCGAATGCAATAACTTAATAATAGCATACTGCGCGCATTTTTGCAAGCATTACACTCTACATTTTACTCTTGATATCGGCAATCATGTCACGGAGTTCGGCAGCTTTTTCAAATTCAAGATTAGCGCTGGCTAGG
>CAISVS010000107.1 GCA_903889015.1 uncultured bacterium
CGCCAATTGTTTTGCTAAATAGCAAACAATTGGGTTCAGGTGGTCCTCGACTAGCAATGAATAAAGTAATTTAGTTTTACGGTCAGTCAAAGGGACACTCAGATGAACGATGGGATGAAGTGGTGGCTGGCGATTTACTAAAAATCCTCTTGCTTTTCTAAGGTCCGACCTTGGAAAGATGCCTTTGGGAAAAATATAATCCGTATTTTGTTAGTAAGTTAATATTATAGACATCGCCAGCCGTCCAACATGAACAATACTAATACAATATCCCTTTGTTTGACCGTTAAAATTAAATCAACTGAACCATGCTATCCGAGTATGTTTGAGTGGTAACGAGTTACGCAGGATACATAGTTTAGTTGATTTAATTTTAAGCGCGTCAGACAAACAGGATGTTGGATTAGTGTTGGAATGGTGGACGGTGATGTGATGAGGTGATGTAAAAAAATAATCCCCGCATTAATTGCGGGGATATATTTTACTAAGTTGCTGTTAATTATTTGCAGCAACCACAGTTACAATTATCGCAACCTTCACAGCTGTTGTCGCTGCTTTGGCTTTGTAAGAAATCTTGCAAAACGAATCCGACAATACCACCAATAACTGGGGCTATGACGTAGACGCTAATTGGCCACAAGTTCCACTTTGTTACGGAATCTACAACTGTGTATACACTTGAGAAACCACTAGCGGTAGCTGAAATAACTGGGTTTAGAAATACCAAATATGTACCCATTAATACAGTCAATGATCCAGCGACTGTTAATGCGATAAACAATGAGAAACCGGCAGTTAATGCAGCGGTTGATCGATTGCGCTTAATTCTCAAAGATGTCGCAACACCAAATGCAAGGATTGCAGCACCTAAAAGTTCAGCAAAAAATACTAACATTTCTTTGCCACTTGTTATTGGAGTAGCTGTTAGCATTGTGATACTAGTGTTGCCTACTGTGTCGCCAGCACGGGCGTTGACAAGAAAGCCGTTTACCATTGAGTAGGCTGCGTATCCGCCGATTGACTGAGCTACTATATAACCAACGGCTTGTACAGAGCTAATTTTTCGAGTTACCCATGCACCGATTGTAATTACAGGATTTAGATGTGAGCCTGATAAGCCGCCAATTAGCAAGATTATTCCGGCAAGTGTAATTCCAGATACAAATCCGATAGGTAGTTGTCCGTAGGTTACTGTTAACGAGATAGTAACGGCTACTAACAGAAATGTTCCGATTAATTCAGCGATAGTTGCGCCGATAACTGGTAAAGAACGCATGTCCTTAAGTAGTTTTCTTGATGCGGCTAGACTAGAAGCGGCTCTTGAGCTGGTGCTGGTAGTTGCTGTCACTGTTGATGTAGTATTAGTCGTTTTATGACTAGATGATTTGGCTTTAACGTGTGCCATGTATTTTTCCCTCCTTATGGTGAAATATGAAAATAGTATATCACAATATTTCTGAAACAAACATGAGCGAAACTTCTAACATCAAACGCAACCGTTAAAATGTAGCATAATAATCTTGGAGGATTAAAAATGAAACACCTAACGGCTGCGAATCGTGGCAGTATCGAAATACTACTACAAGAACAGTATACATATAAACATATAGCTA
>CAISVS010000108.1 GCA_903889015.1 uncultured bacterium
AACATATACGGTAAATACACCAGATGAAAAGTACAATATCCGCATTAATATTCCCGGCGAATTTAATGTCAGCAATAGTTTGGCGGCGGTTGCGGTTGGACGTGAATTGGGTCTGACAAAAGGCCAAATTGAACGTGGAATTGCAGCGCTGGACGGTGTTGAAGGCCGAATGACGGTTGTAAACGAGGGCCAAAAATTTAAGGTAATTATTGATTTTGCTTCAACACCTGATGCCTTTGAACGATTATTCGACAGCTTGCGCTATGTCACCAAGGGTAAATTAGTGACGGTATTTGGGTCGGCTGGGCGTCGTGACGAATCGAAACGTGCTATCCAAGGTGAAATTGCTGGACGATACAGTGACGAAGTTATTTTGACCGAAGAAGACGATCGCGATGTTGATGGTGGAAAAATTTTGGAACAAATCGCTAAAGGCGCCAAAAAAGCTGGAAAAATTCGTGACAAAGACATGTTTTTGATTTTAGACCGTGAAGAAGCGATTAATTTTGCTTTGACTCGGGTCAAGGCAAGTGTTGATACGGTTGTTTTGTTAGGTAAGGGCCACGAAAAAACGATTGAACGAAATGATGGCGTACATCCTTGGAGTGAAATTAATGTCACTCGTAAGGCACTGCAAGATTTAAATAAAAAAACTAAGAAATAGTTAATGTCATGCAACGAATATAACCGCCACCTTTAGCGAGTTCGGTGATTTGCGGTGTTAATACTCTCAGCCCTAGGGCGCGAAGGTCGCTGGCTAGTTGTGGCGCATTGGCGCTCATAATTACCGTTTCGCCAGTTGATACCAGATTAGTTGCAAAACCGTTTTTAGCTTCATCAATCGAAACCGAGATTTTATCGACAATATCGATTGATTCTAATAATTCACAGCTGTTTTTAGTAAAAGCTTCGGGGCAATAGGCGATTAGGCCTTTTTGGTCACCGTCAGGGGCTTTGATAATGGCTAATGCTAAATCGATATCATAAAAATAGCTATCAACCCAACCGGTTGAAGAGTTGATTATTGGCTTGCCGTCGCTGTCGGTTTGAGGGATAGTTTGTAGTTGAATTAATTCATAGCCTAATGTATCAGCCGCAAATCTTTGAGCCGTGGCGTCACTGCGATAGCCGCTGCCGCAAAATAGTAAATTTCCACAAGCAAGGGCGTCGCCTTGGCCGCTGAATTTGAGACCATCTGGTATGTGAATAACAGTTTTACCTAGATTGGTTAATGCTTTTTCGGCATAATTTTCTTCGGTTTTGCGAGCATTTGGCAGCCGCGACAAAACAGCTTTATCGCCGCGGACTAATCCCCAGTTGGCTGTATAGACGCCGTCTTGGCTGTCAGTTGGCGATGGCACGGTGATGACCTGAACGCCTGATTCAACTAACAATTCGCGAATTGTGGCATGTTCTTTTTTAGCTAAATTAATATCAACTGATTCTTGATGATAATAGGGGTTAATTGGCTGTTGATTGCTAAAATTATCAGCATCCGACATTAAAACAATTGAATTAATTAAAGGCATAAAATACTTTCTGAGTTAATAATATAAATCGTGGTGTCGTTGTCGATAAATTCGATGGGCGATGCGCTCGCCAGCTTTGACCCAAATTTTGTAGCTGCGTGATTTAATCACCAGATCAAAACAGCCAACATAATCAGTAATATTGGAGTTAAAACCAGCCTTGAAGGTACCAAAACCATAATATGGGTGATTTGGATTTTTGATTTGGTCAGATGGAGGTGATCCATATAGGTCGTATTTGGTGACACCAAGTGTTTTTAGGTGTTCAATAGCGAATTTTTCTAACAGTGCACTAACTCCACGGACGGAATGCTGTCTAGAGCTGGCCGCATCTTTGCGGGTGGCTTTGTCGCCTAGTACCATGATAAAGTCCATCGATAATATCTCATTATCCATTGATGCAAAGATAAAAATTCCAGTACCACCGTTAAAATGTGATTGCCAGAATGTTTTGAAGTAATCAAAACTGCGCAAATGTGATCGTCCGTTAATCGTTGCAACCATTA
>CAISVS010000109.1 GCA_903889015.1 uncultured bacterium
AAGGTGCAGCGGGCGTTGGAGCCTGTGGGTTGACTATAGGTGGGGGTGGCGTTTTATCCACCACGGTGTTAACCGGTTGCGCAACAGGCGCAGCTGGTGTTGCCACCGTAACCGGAGTTGCAGGGTTAACCCGCGACGTAACTGCTGGTTGGGTTACCACAAGTGGCAATCCAGGTCCAGAGTCAGTGTTGCGTCCTCCACCTACTAGCGCATTGCCTCTTGGTGCTGGATCTTGAGTTCCCACTTTGCCAACTGGCGGCGAGCAGTTATCACATACATCGTGTTTATGTTCAGGGCTATTGCCATAAACTTTAATCACGACTTCGTCTGTGACGACGTTGCCGCAAACGTACAATATCCACCTAACACGAACTTTGACCTTTTTACCATTTTCAGTCTTGATCTTCGTCTCGACTTTGATGGATCGAATGTCGCCGTTGACGTCGCCCCTTCCGTATGAAACCACACTACCGTTTTCAATTCCGGTGTTGATTCCACTTGTCGGTGCGTTTTCTGCTGATACTGTACCTTGGACAAGGACAGCTATTCTAATTTTCTCGACCAACTGAATGGTCGTGTCATTAGCACAACTTCCTTCATCAGAGATTTGATCCGGTTTTGGCCACTGATTCTCATCAAGAAATAGCTGTGCGGCCGGAATCAATTCGTTTTTGTAATTTCTTACACCAAACGGTTGATTACGTGTTGGATCGGGATCTCCATTTAGCCAAGCATCGAAAGCTTTTTTGGCGTCTTCAGGGCTTTTGCTGTCAAATGCGACAGCAATTGCCCCAACACCGTCAATCCATTTGTTTCCTTGTGGATTGGGGTCAAGACGTTGCATTCTAAAGCTGCCAGGGCAATCGACAACTGCCGACTGAACTGGAGCCTGAGTCGATGGTTGAACCACGATTGGCGCAGGTGTGTGGTCTAATCTGTATAATTTATACAGTAATATTCCATCACCGATGTAAGCTCCAATAATGATAACAATCAAAACCCCCACAAACAGAGGCTTTAGGATTTTTCCAATATTGCGAAAAATCCATCTAAATCCATCTACTATCTTGAGCAAAAAGAGTAGAAAACCTACCCAAAGTGACACAAGAATAAAAATGAACAATTGCCCAATCTGCTTCAAAAAGGTTCCTACCTTTTTGAGAATTGCCCAAATCTTATTGCTAAGATTTGGAGGCAATTCAACTTGCATTGCTGCAAGATAGGCAGGCCTCATCCTATTCGATACTCCATACCTCTTAGCTTCTGTTACCAGTGTATTCCATAAGGATTGCTCTGGTGACATTTTACTAAGAAGGTTATTGAATATAATTCTACCTGATCCCCATTTACCTGAGGGTAGGCCAAGCAGGGCTAGGCCGCGATTTAATCGCAATTGCCACAGTCGTGCCTGGTTATCCTTGTTCTTCATCTCCTCATGCAGCGCAATATGCGCTTTGAGGTTCGTGGCAAGCATTTGAAGCTTGTCGCGAAGCGTGTTTACAAGCTTCATAGCTTTTTAATTCAGGAATACCACGCACATCAAATCGTGCTTAGCTACCCTGGATATAATTAATTACTAAAATTATTAAACAACAGTATTGCCCATAGATAAATCTACAAACATACACTGTGTAATGATCTGACTTGTTAAATTACCTCCGTTATATTTGGCTCTCACACCTAGTACAACTGATGACATTAATGTATCACAAAAGTGACAAAAAGTCAATAGTTTGTGTTAATGCTTATGATGATTAGCCTTAAAAATAAATCAATTCATTACGATGATGCGCGTCGTTTGCCGCCAAGGGGCGGGGTATGTGCAGCCAAAAAGGTTGCACATACCGCCAGGGCCCGACCGAAGTAAAACTATTTTATCTGACGAGCATGTTTCCATGCGTCGTAGATAAACTTGGATTTAAAGCCTCTTACTGCTTTTTAGTTCTTTCCAAACCAGCTACTCTCATGGCGTATCTGATTTTTTTTCTTTTTTGGCCGTAGCGGGCACCTTCATCGCTGATTGTGTCACGTAATTCTTTTTCCCATTCTTGGACAGGTTGCCCTGAGCAAGTAGCGGAAAATATGCTGGTCGCCACTCGAATGTCTACTGCAGAAATTCCCATAGCCAACAAAGCAAGTGTTAATCTGGCTTGATAACCCTTATGGATTATGTCAACTAGATGCTTGTTTTGTATAATCAGGTCAATTAATTTTTTCATAGTATAGTATTATATTTAAATGGCTTATGACTTATATGGTGACTGAATCAGTCACATTTGTAAGTTGACCCTCAATAGTGTAGGTCGACCATAATAAAAAATAAAAAAAGATGGATTATAGTTTACCGGTGCGGTTTTGACACGCATCGTAATGATTTGACTTATTAATGAACAATTATCTAGTCGCAGAGTGCTTCTATTAAACTAATAATATATAGTATAACAAAAACAGCCAGTAGTCAACAGATTACTTGGTTTATTAAATCAGATTATTTCAACTGCATGTAGCGCTATCGTTTTTTAATTATTAGTTAAATAGGCGATTGCAACAATAATTTTCAAACGCCAGTTAGTGTGCCTCATGGCGGAAAATTGATTGGATAGGTAATATTTTAATATATAACTTCTGGTATTTGGGGCCGTAGCCAAATGGCTACGCCCAAATTGTATCGTCTTTGTATTATTTTGTTGGTGGAGCTACAAAGCAGCCCTCCTCCATCAAATAAATCTTACGACCTGATGGTAATATAATCTTCACACCATTTTGATGATCATGATGTGTATTTATGCCATCGTGTCGCTCAATCGCTGTACCATAATGGCTGTCAACCAAGGATATCGTCCAATCTTTAGGCGGTGTCGCCTTTGTGATTGTCGATTTTTTCAGCGTAGTCTTTATTTTTGTTATGACTTTTTCGGCATATACCGTGGAACGGCCATCAGCCGAAAGCTCATGGGGTGTGTATCTATCTTCATCTTCTAGTATATTATACGCCGCCTCGCCCAGTAGGAGTGGGTCCATCGCCAAAAAGTCGACAGAGCTGACAGTCGCGGCTTTGGCGTCGTCATTTTGCCGAAGATTGACTATTGGAGGCAAGCCTTCACTGATTGCGCCAGCGTCGTCGGTACGCATCAAACTTCGCATTGGGCGAAGGTTATTGGTGTACTTGGCGTTGGCTGCAGTTTCGGTGTGCTTTTTTGCTACGTATTCCACTGCAAACAATAGTACAAAGCCGATTATGACAGCCACAAATACTGTCACTATTTTTGACCCAAAATCCATATTTTTAAAATCCATATATTTTTTTACTCAAGCTCAGCAAATGATTGCTGTTAATGAGTTGTTAGTTGTGATTGAAAAAAGTCACAGATGCAGCATGGCGATGTTGTATTTATTTTCGTTGCAGTAAATGTATTTTGTAATATTAATGATTAATAAGACAAATACTGCAAAGTGATAAATATGTTAAATTATTAAAATATCACGATGTATCGCTACATGCGTGAAATAATCTGACTTATTAATGATCAAGTCACGATACTAAATAGTTTATTCCAATGACTAATCACAATATATTACAATAAAAATATGCAATGGTCAACTATTTCGTAATAACTCAATACCATTGCAACAAAAAAGGTAGGCGTCCTAAACTGTAAGTACCAACTAAACAGAAAGGAATGCCTACCATGGCCTATTCTAACAATATATATCTACCAAATGTAAGACGGACAGCTGTTAATCTTGTTTTTCAAGATGGCTGGTCAGTAGCGAGCTGTGCTCGCTACATTGGCGTACATCGCAGCACAATCTGGCGCTGGTGTCATCGACCAGGGGCTACCGACCAACGAATTAAGCTAGTTAATCGTTCCTGTCGACCACATAGTCACCCCAAGCAACTAGCTGAATGTATCATTCAGCGCATATTAGAGCTACGTTGGCAGTTGAAGCGCTGTTCAGTAATTATTCATGCTGTATTGTGTCGCGAAGGTTGTAAGGTTAGCTTAGCTAGTGTCGGGCGAGTTCTCACCCGATGCCACCAAGTCACGCGACTATACGGTCGACTCGGCAAAGTAATGCGCCATCGTTCGCCACGACCAAAGGTCGAAACACCTGGTAGTTTTATGCAGCTAGATACGATACACTTCGCTAATTGGAAGACTAAACAACGGATTTATGTCTATACATTAATTGATCTGCGTAGCCGTTGGGCATATGCTCAGTACTCTGAACGTATCTCACCTCCAGATAGTGCGGCTTTTGTAGCGGCAGCTCAGGCTGTCGCCCCATTTAAATTCACACTTATCCAAACCGACAATGGTCAGGAGTTTGGTAGCCAGTTTGAACTACGCCTCAAAGAACGCAATATTGCTCAACGACGGATTCGACTTGGTCGCAAAAACGACAATGCCCACATTGAGCGTTTTAACCGTACACTTCAAGATGAGTGTTTAGGGCGATGGCCGACTGCGTCGTCCATCCCCGATAGGTTAGAAACCTATCTTGAATTCTATAACACTAAAAGATTACACTTAGGTATACAGTGTAATACGCCTGCGGATGTGTTGCAGAGGTATTGAGACATTACGCTATTTGTCCCACCTCTAGCCAAAGAGAGTATAATTTGTTACAATCGTTTGGTATATTTGATACGGTCTCATCGTCTAATGGTTAGGACACCAGGTTTTCATCCTGGCAATCCGGGTTCAATTCCCGGTGAGATCACCAAAATAAAATACTCATCATTTTGATGGGTATTTTATTTTGC
>CAISVS010000110.1 GCA_903889015.1 uncultured bacterium
AACATATTGTAAGGCTCTCCAATCGGGTTCAAATCCATATCAGTCCGAATACCTGCAAATTGCATAATCCGCGCCTCACGCGCGTTTAAACCACTGGTTTCAAGATCGTAAAAGAAGAATGTTTTAGGCATTAACTTAATTATACAGTATTTAGCTATTGGAAGGTGGCTATTAGAATGTAGCAACAAGAAATACTGATATATTCCTCTGGCTATATTCCAATAGCTAAATTCTAATAGCTAACTTTATTGTTCAAGAAAAGTAAATTTACTGTCGCCAATTTGAATAATACTATCACCTTCAACGCCACGACGACGAAGTTCGTGTGATATACCAAGTTTTTTCATAATATCGCGCAAACGATTAGTACCATCATAATTAGTATAATCAGTTCGACGAGCAAATCGTTCAATCTTTTCACCTGTTACGACAAATGAAATTTTGCCATCTTCGTCTTCGATACGTTCCACTGTCCAAGCTTCGGCAATTTTAGCAGTGCTAAGTGAGATTGTTTCTATTTCTTCGACGTCATTATCAATCGCAGCAACAACTTCTCGGGATTTGACAACTTTATCGCGTAATTCACGCAAGATTTCAGTCAAACCAACATGGGCACTAGACGAAATCGCAAATACTGGCGTATCACCCGCCACCGCCTTGACGGCATCAATTTGCATTTGAATCATTTCGTCATCTAATCCATCAACTTTGGTCAGTGCAATAATTTCAGGACGGTCAGTTAAATCAATACTGTAATTTGCCAGTTCGGCCCGAATAATTTGATAAGATTCAGCCACATCATCCGAATAGGCGTCAATCATGTGAAGTAGTACTGCTGTTCGTTCAACGTGTCGCAAAAAGGCATCACCTAGGCCCTTGCCTTCGCTAGCGCCTTCGATTAATCCTGGAATATCAGCAATCAAGATACTAGTATTATCAACATCCGCTACACCTAGGTTCGGCGACAATGTCGTAAAGGCGTAATCAGCGATTTCAGGACGAGCGTTGCTGACAACCGACAAAAATGTCGACTTACCAGCGTTAGGGAAACCAACCAAACCAACATCAGCTAATAATTTTAATTCTAATTCAGCTTCAAAAATTTCGCCCATTTCACCTTTTTCAGCAATACGTGGAGTTTGGCGAACCGATGACTTAAAGTGAGCGTTACCAGATCCACCATCGCCACCTTTAGCAATGATAACTTGTTGACCATCAAAGGTTAAATCAGCAATTACTTTGCCAGTGCGACGAACAATCGTACCAACTGGAACTTTGACGTAAAGTGACTCACCACTGCGTCCACTACGATCACATTTTGAACCATTATCGCCTGATTTAGCTTTTAGTTCAGGCTTGTAACGAAAATCGATTAAAGTATTCAGACCACCATCAGCAACAAAGACAACGTCGCCACCGTCGCCACCAACACCGCCGTCTGGACCACCCTTGGCGATATAGATTTCATGTCTAAAACTAACGGCTCCATCGCCGCCTTTTCCTGCATTAATAAATACTTTGGCGGTATCGACAAACATATATACTTATATTATAGCACAATCATCACAAAATTAACAGGGGCGATTTAAAGATCGCCAGCACTACTAATAAAGTTCGAGGGCCAGCCTGAATCACCTGAAGAAATATTTCGATAGTCAATACTATTAAAACCACCATACGCATAATTATTCATCTCGCTAATTGTTATGCTATTGTCAGCACTATTCACAGATTCTACTATTCCAACATGTCCAGCCCAACCAGAACCACCACTATAAGAATTCCATTGAGCAATAGCGCCAACAGTTGGTATTTGACTGACAACAAACCCCTGTGAACCCCTTGCGGCATCATCCCATGTGTTAGCATTGCCCCAAGAACTGCTGGCTGACTTACCTAATTGAATACGTCTGTTATATGCATAATAAGTACAGTTACCAAAAGCATACCCATTACCAGAGCCAGCCCATGATGTGTAAACAATCGGCGCCACATAACCTGGTCTTTCATTCTCTGGCAACGTAGCGTTTGGTAGAATAATCTTAGTATTTGGTAGAAGCCCACTAATTTCTAGGTCATTAAAGGTCTTGATTCGATTGGAATCTGATGCATATTTGGTAGCTATTGAATCAAAAGTATCACCAGCTTTAATGTCATACAATACACCATCAACAGGTAATATTCGTAATTCTTTGCCAACCGATATAGCATCAGTAGTTAAATTATTTGCCCATTTAATAGACTGTTCGGATATATGAAATTTAACTGCTAATAGACTAACCGTATCACCTGCGACAGCAGTATAATTAGTAACCAATCGATTTTCTTCACTAGAAATAATGATTTGTGGCTTAGGCATATTAACACCATTTGACTGTGCTAATTCATTTTTAATTTGAGCAGACACGGCCATGTTGGCAACGTTATTTGCAATCGGTAAATTTATTGTTTGCGCAACACTAGCAGCCACGCTGGTTGCGATAACGTTATCAATCGAAGTCTGATCAACTTGATTGCTAGTCGAGCTTTTATTTTTATCGTTAGATGTTGCTGATGAGCTTTGTGGGCCACTGTAACCAACGTAAACTAATGCCACAATTACAGCAAACAGGCCGACATAAACAGCTACGAGTGATGGTTTAATTTTTGACAACAACTTGGGACGAAACTTCATTCTTCTCCTGCCATTTGCATTAATAACAGCATTTCAAAATTCAAGCAATTGCAAATGTGCTAATGATTAGTATACCAATTGTAACCTTTAGTGTCAATTTATGGTGTACTACACTTGACCGCACAATGATTAATTATATTCGCTTCATGCTCAGCTTGAGTCTTAGCAAAATAGGTCACATCGTCGTCGCCGCTTAGGAAAAATAAATAATCCCCCGACGCAGGATTTGCAACTGCCTGCAAAGCCGTTAGTCCAGGCGTGGCGATTGGCCCTGGAGGCAAACCAGCAAAACGACGAGTATTATACGGCGAATCTAAATTAGGATCGCGTGGCACACCAGTTTTGTCGGCAATATATTGGTAAGTTACGTCTGATCCAAGTGTCATGCCACTGTCTAATCGTGAATAAAATACCTGAGCAACTTGAGGCTGGTCGGCCTTGTTACTAGACTCTCGTTGAACGATTGATGCCAGCGTAATACCTTGATACAAATTTAAACCATGACTTGCAAAACCAGCGACCAAATTATTATCTTTAACAACCGAGTTGAATTGGTCAAAAACACTAATTAATATATCCTGAACAGTTGCGCCAACGTTAAAATTATACGTCTCACCATAAACATAACCTTCTAAACCTGCCGATGATGGTTTGCCAGCGAATAATGGACTAACGTAAGTCATTTTTAATGCTGCAGCGATTTCAGTATCTGAATAGCCAGCTTTTTTAAATACAGTTGTAATATCGTATTTTTTAGTTGATTCTGTATTATCAACTAAAGTCGCACCTGGAAAAAAAGTAATACTAAATTGATCAACTGAGCCTTTCGTCAAATGATCGACAATCTGCGGAATTGTCTCGGCTGGCGACAAACGATAAGTACCAGCTTGTAGTGTTTTACTGTTCCCTAATAATTTTACGTACAAATTAAACGCAAAAGACAATCTAATAATCGATTGGCTTTGTAATTCGTCACCAATCTGGGATGAAGTGCTTTTATCAGCAATTACAATTAACTTTAATTCACTTTTATCAGTCCCAACTGGACTAAGCTGAACATTATACCAAACCAAAGCCGCCGCAATCACTCCAATAATAAGAGTAATAAATACGCCAATAATCCAAATTATAATCTTAAGTTTTGAACTCTTTTTACCGACTTTTAATCCGCTTGGCCTGTCGTCAATCGGTTGTGGTGATATCGTCGTAATCAGTCTGTCAGGCATAATTTGCTTCTAGATAATCTTGTAGTATAATTGTCGCCGCCTGAGCGTCAATGTCGGCCTTGGTATATGGCCTTTTGTAACTTAATAATTGTTGCTCGGCAATAACACTCGTCAGTGATTCATCTTGAAACACAATTTTCGGCGCGATATCAGTTAATTTGTCTGCAAAATCTTGCACAAATTGAGTTTGTTTAGTCGGTTCGCCTGATTGATTTCGCGGATAACCAATTACTAAAATATCAGCTTTTTCCTGAATAATAATTTCAGCAATTGATTCAATTTCGTTACCATCAACCTCAACTGTATCAAATGGCACAGCAATACGTACCGAGGTTTGACCGACAGCGACACCAATTCGCTTTTCGCCGACATCTAAACAAACAAGTGAAATAGGCTTAGGCATTGGTCAGGTTAAATTCTACTTGTATTTTATTAATGTCATTTGGCACAGTATTGACCCAGAAGTATGAAAATTTAGTATCAACACTATCAACACCTTGGATGCGACCAATCATATCCTGAATGTCACCATATTTCATACCTTTTACTAATTCTTTTATTGCTGCCTGATCGATATTTGGACCAATCTTGCCCTTTGTGGTGATATTAATTGTTGATCCTGTGTCAGTTTTTTGATAGTTTTTCAGCTCAATGTTATTAATTCCATCATCAATTATGATTTGTGATTTTGAATTAATTATACTTGCATTCAATGCGTCTTTTAAGAAAAGTTCTAATTCAGATTTAGCAACCGCCGTAATCGAAAAAGTTGTTTGTGAAGTTAGTTTAGCTTTACCGCCCGTCGCTTCAGCGCCAATCGCAGGTACTGACACAGCTGCAACTCGATTAATATCAAAACTTTCCGGAATAACTTTTTCACCACTAGTAAATTCGGCAATTAATTGAGTTTTGTAGTCATCGGTTGGCAAATCCACCAAAGCCTGACTGGCTTTTTGAATATCAGCAGCTGTTACGTAAGTCGTGGTTTTTGACAAACCGCCAGTCATTGCTGTTCCGATACCGGAATAGCCCGTATAGCCATCAACGGTATATGCAGCCCCAACGGCAAGGTTGTAATCTTCACCATTTACACTCGCCAAAACGTTACCACTACCAGTTAAGTGACAGCCGCCAACACCACTGAAATTATTTACACTTATATCTTCTTGCGTAACAAATACCTTGCCACTTGAACTAATGACATCTGTTCCAGTAGGCACTAGTACGTCAGAACCAGCATCAGCGCATTTTATAGATAACGTAACTACGCCAGACGCTTTAGTACCGTCATCCCTACTGCCCGTCGCCGTAAAATCAACACTGATATCTTTTTGGATCTGCTTGGTGATTGATTGAACGGTATTTTTTGAGACATCAGTTGCCACTGTGCCACCTAATTGCAGCGCTTTACTAATATCAACTGAGGTCGTTTTAGCGGTAATAATAATCTTTGCTGATGGCGCATATAATGTTGCCCAAACGAAGAACCAAACCACAAATGGTACAACAAAGATTGTAATAAATAGCCTTTTTCGGAATCGCCCAAAATCTGGAACTTTTGACTTTGATTTTTTGATATTTGTTATTGGCAATGGATTCGTCGTTGTCACATTTATAGTCTGAGGCGTGTCCGTTTCAACATCGATTGTTTCGATTGCTTCACTAACATCGTCAGACCGAGTTGAATCAGTGGTTTTAACTAATTCGCCGATTGGCAACTGGGCACCGTCAATCACATCTTCGTCATCATCAATTTCAAGAGCGGCGATTTCAGCAATTTCAGGTTTACTTTGCAGGTTTTTAGCGATTGGAATTTTAGCAACTGAAGACAGAGCAATTAATGCCTGATTATTAGTAATCAATACCAAATGTTTATGACTATTGTCGGCCATACGTGCTAACAAACGCAGATTAACAGCACTCTGCAAAACACCAATTCTTTTTGGCGGCACAAGTGCGACAATTTTTTCTTTACTGGCTTTAATTTTGCCAATAATTGCCGTTATGTCATCTTCAACATCAATGTAAATTACGTCTTTTTGCATATTTATATTCTCAGGATTCGGTTTAGTTTGTCTTTGATTGAATCACTGCTACTACTGCCTATAATTGTATCATAGCCAACTCGCAACAAGCCCATAGCGGTAATAAAGGTATGGTCTTTGACAAGATTAGTCGAATCGGTAATTCCAACAACTTCAGATGGTTTAATGTAATGAATTGTCGGCTTTTTAGTAAACGGCAAATCTTTGTGCCAATCTTGTTGTTGCAGTGCTGCAACTAATTTGTTTAAGCTGGCGCCACCGCCACAAAGTAAAATTCGATTAGGTAAATGATCGGCCGAGCTAAATTCGCTAAGCGCCAATTCGACACCAGATATCCAAACTTCCATAGTTTTATCAATTGCCGCATTTACGTCTTTGGCGACAGTTGGTTTGATTTTTTCATTATCAATATTGACCTTCAATTTTTCAGCTTCATCGTACGATACATCCATTTCACTGGCAATGGTGCGCGTAAAGCTGCGGCCACCAATACCAAACATTTTTGTACCTTCGACACCACCATCATTTACAACTGCAATATCAGTTGTTCCACCGCCAACATCGGCCAAAATAGCCGTAAAATTGCTGTTAGAATCCGTTCCTAGGACACTGCGACTAACAGCGAATGGTTCGGCGGCAACTGCCAGCAGTTCCAACGACAATTCTTCAGCCACACGCTCCAGCGCACTAATATGAACCATTGGCGCAAAGGCGGTGTAAATTTGAACAGCCACGTCATGTCCCTGAAAACCAATCGGATTGCTAACTTTGTAGCCATCAATATGAATACTGACTAGTGCGCTGTTAACAAGTTTAATTTCGACATCGGCGTTGCCAGTTTCAAGGGCAATTTGTTTTTGAGCCTTACTTTGAGCGCGTTCTTGAACTTTTTCAATAATAAATTCCATTTCGGCATTATCCAGTGGACGTTCAGGCTGAGGACGACGGTAGCGAATGGTGTTTGTGACACCTTTGACTAATTCACCAGCGATACCGATAACAACCCTTTTGGCTTGCAATCCTGCTTGGTCTTCGGCCTGTGACAATGCTTCTTCGCAATTACGTACTACGCCTGAGATGTCGGCAATCGCACCAGCATACATATCGCTGATTTGTTGATGAGCCCGACCAACGCCAACGATGTCTAGGTTTTCGCCGTCAAGTTTAGCAATTAGGGCTTTGATAAATTCGGTACCAATATCAAGCGCAACGATGTAATCATTGGCGTTATGTGTTTTGCGAATTTTTCGTAGTTTATTAAATACCATATTTATATACCATTATATACCAATGGCGGTTGTGGTTACAGTGGGAAGGGCCTATATTTTTAACACCACCACTCCATCCCCTTACTAATCCAATGTCCTGTTTGTCTGACGCGGTAATAATAAAGTTTAGGCCACTTTGTATCCTGCGTAACTCACTACGTTCAGACATACTCGGATAGCAAGGTGTCCTAAACTTTATTCTTCCGGTCATCCAAAGGGACACTGGATTAGCAATGGGATGTCGGGTGGCTGGCGATGTTTTTAAAAATATTAAGCTAGGACTGCCTTAATTCGGCGGACGCCGGCGGATGATGATTCTTCTTTGGTGATTTTGAATCTTTTTCCACCGCCGTCGGCGGATTCAGCTAGTTCGCCGGTGTGATCAACGTGTGGACCGCCACAGATTTCAAGGCTGAATGGTTTTTCAGCGCCATCGGCAATCATTTTGTATACCGTAACATTAGCACCATATTTGTCCCCAAATTCGCCATAAGCACCCATAGTACGAGCCTCGGCGATTGGATATTCGGCAAAACTAACTTTCAAATCTAAATCAATTTGTTCGTTTACGATGTCTTCAATTTGTTTAATTTGTTCGGGAGTAACTTTTTCGCCCCATGAAAAGTCAAAACGCAAACGTTCTTCGGTGATATTGCTGCCCTTTTGCGCAACTTTGTCGCCCAAAACCATACGAAGTGCCTGACCCATTAAGTGAGCAGCGGTGTGATACTTTTTATGAATCAGACCATCACCCTCTAGCCCACCTTTAAAGGTCCCTTTACTAGCTGTTTTAGAACGCTCACGCTGTTCTTCCATTTTTTCATTAAACTCTTCAAGCCAATTGTTAGACATCTTCCCTCTAGACATACCTATAATCTCTACAGACAGCTCTTTCGGAAATCCAAAGGTATCTTGAAATTCAAAAATTTCAGCACCACTTACTATTGGCAGATCTGGATTACTAGTTTGACCCAATCCTACAGTATCAATAATCACCTTATACCGTTTATTAATCTCTCTAAGACCTTTCGTAAGTGTCTGCCGAAAAGCTTTCTCCTCTTTCATCAGTACGGCAATTATAGTTCCGCGGTTTTCTGCAACTTCTGGAAAATCATTGACATATAAATCTGCAATCACTGGTACAATTTCTTGCAAAAAGTCTTGCTCTATACCCAAATCAAACGCAAATCGAATCGCGCGGCGCAACAATCGGCGCATAACATAACCTTGCTCTTTGTTAGACGGCATAACACCATCAACCGCTAAAAATGTTGCAGCCCGCAAATGGTCGGCAATAACGCGCATGCTTTCGGTATGTGATTCGTAATTTTTGCCACTTAATGACTGTAATTTTTCAACAATCGGCCATAACAAACTAATCTTAAAGACGTCGGGACTGTCAATTCGAGCGGCAGCAATACGTTCAAGGCCGCCACCAAAATCAACGTTTTGTTTTGCCAGTGGTTCAAAACTACCATCTTGCAAACGTTGATATTGCATAAAGACTTGATTGCCAATTTCCATAAATTGACCACTGTCGCTGGCTGGATGTGCTAACCCAAAGCCTTCAGCGTGATTTTGGGGACCAAAATCGTAAAAGACTTCGCTGTCAGGACCACATGGATCACCAATTGGTGTTTTGTCCAAACCGCCGCCGCGTGACCACCAATTTTCGCCATCATCATAAAAGAAAATGCGTTCGCCTGGTTTAATACCGCGTTTGTCGCCGTCAGCTTGACTACCAATTTCAACAATCTTGGCTTCAATCCCTTTTTCGGCAAAAACTTTTTGCCAAATATTTGCAGCTTCGTCATCGCGAGGA
>CAISVS010000111.1 GCA_903889015.1 uncultured bacterium
CCATTACTGGTTGGCAAACGCCAGCCAGCTGGACAAATTGATGCTGTAGTAACTGGTAGTGGGGTGGTTATGGTACTTGAACAGCCAGAGCTAGCTAGATCACCGCCTGTAGCGGCACACCAGTTATATAGGTAACCGTATTGACCGGTGCCGTCAGTTGAAGTACTAGGGGCGGTTGGTTCAGTGGTGAAGTTAGTTGTGGATGGTGTAACGTAGTAGCTAGCGACGGTATAGGTTGTGGAACCGCCAGTGCCATTAGTCAGAGTTTTTGTATCACTGTAGGTATTAGTGCCACTACCAGCGTAACCAAGGTTGGTCAACATCCAGCATTTACCGTCAGCTAGTTTTTGAACCCAGTAGGTGTGGCTGTCACGGGCATCCTGAACTTGGGTACGAGTTGTTGGGCAGTTGGCAGCAGTAATGGTTTGGATGTATGGTGAAGCAGGAGTTGTTACGACGGCTGAAGCGATGCTGGCGACGGTGTCTGAATAACTGCCTGAACCCGTAGCTGTGACTTTTAGGTACCTACCTAAATCACCTGATATTAGGGTATAAGTGCTATTGGTCGCACCGCTAATATCAGCGTAGGTACCTCCTGATGTCGTGGCGCTTTGCCATTGGTAGGTTGCTGTGGCACTTGACGGAGTCAATACTCCAGCAGTTAAAACACTACCAACTGCGGTTGTGCCAGATATAGCACCAATTGCGGTGATTGGCACAACAGGCCCAGATGGGCTATCGGCAATTGCCGCCGCAGATGCTGTGATTTGATCGCAAATCCCAGGACTAGATTCCTTAATAGACGGACTAAAAATTGTATTTGTTGTACCTTTAATATTGTAACCCCTAACGCAATAGCCAGTTGAGTTGACGACAACATCAATCACATTGCCACTTTTTGGAGTGAACCCAAGAACGCTACCAGTACCATTACCAGAGTAATATGCAACACCAACTACACCATGATTAGCCTTGTAGTTTGTTTGCAATGCCGCCATGCGCTGAACATCAGAATCAACACTGGTATCAATAACTTTTTTTTGTATTGTGCCATAAGACACGTATGTAATGATAGCCAAAATTCCTATAACAAATATAACAATCACCAGTTCTACAAGCGAGAATCCAGCGCCAAAACTCTTCTTTAACTTCATAAGATAAAATACATCCTTTAGGCGTATTTTAGCACAAGCGTTATTTGGCGACAATACGTGTCAATCGCACCCAATCATCCAAATCTAAAGTCTCAGCCCGAGCATCTGGACTGATATTCGCCTGACCTAAAATTGATTCGGTTTCAAGCTTAGATAATTTCAAACCGCCTGCCAAACTACTGCGTAACTTTTTGCGTTTAGCTGAAAAACCAGCTTTAACAACACGAAAAAAGTCATCTTCATTAACGTCAGTTAAAAACGTCGTTTGACGAGTTTTTAATATAACAACCTGACTGTCGACTTTAGGCGGTGGCGTAAAAAGTTCGGCACCAATAACTTCACCTAGCGATACATCAGCAAAAAGTTGCGCGCTAACTGCCAAAATACTCATTTTACCAGGACGGGCCGCCAATCGTTCAGCCACTTCCTTTTGGACCAATAGCACCGTAACCGACGGTTTGTTATCACTGGTCATTAACATTTTGACAATTTTGCTGGTGATGTAATAGGGGACATTGGCAACAACTTTATATCCAGCGGGCATTGTCGACAAATCAAATTCCAAAATGTCGCTTTGAATAACTTGTAAATTTTTGCCAGGGAACTGAGCTGGCAATTTGCGAGCTAATTCACTATCAAATTCAACCGCCACTACCCTGCCCGCTTGGCGTAATAATTCACTGGTCAGCGTACCCAGACCTGGCCCAATTTCAAGCACCGTATCGTCAGAACCGAGTTCAGCGCAGTCAGCAATATGCGACAAAGCCGCACGGTCACGCAGCCAATGTTGTCCAAGGGATTTATTGTTTTGTAAGGCCATTACTAACGGTCCCTAAATGTTGCGTAAATATCATACGCAAATTGAATACGTTTGTCTTGCCTACACAAACCACATCCTTCAAATTTATTTTGAAATTCAATAACAGCTTGATCAATAGTAGTCGAGGCTTTGACTTCAACAAAAGCACTATGACGATTTGTTCCAAGTTCATGCATAAGAAAATCCAACTGAGTGTAAATATTATAAGGATTGGATCTTGCTAATAAATCAGACTTACGTCCAGCTCCCGGCGTATCACCATCCGTCCATTGAGCAATACCAAGACCACCACTGGTATCGGTTGTGTTAAAACCATGTTCTTGCATCAAGTTACCCATGATTCCAGCCGTTTGATATTTACTGAAACCGCTGCTAATCAAAAAGTCCCAAGTAATTATTTCATTCTCAGTTGGCGTAGTGTACTCACCTTTAGCACCAACGACTTGAACCTGTTTTATAGGTTGCAGAGTTGTAATGCTTGCAATTTCAATTCGTCCAACTTCAATACCATCTTGAATTGTAATTTCATAAGACACGCTGCGTGAACCTTCAACACCAGCCGTTCGGACATCAACATAGCCAACTTCTCTGTCGGCATCTTTGATTTTTTCAACTTCAAAATTAATTGGTTCGTCAACTGTAATTGTTTGTTTGCCTTCACGCCAAATTTTGACCGCTATTCCTTCGTTAATTACAGTATTAAGATCGAGTGATACGCGATCGTCAGCACCTAACTTGATACCTTTTTCTGTCAACATAGTTAGAATTGTCTTCGCTTGAGTTCGAACGGTTGTCGTTTTACCGTACAAAGTAAATTCAAATGGCGTCGCCCGAGTAATAGTCAACTGCAACCCTGCACCATCGGCAATTATATTGTCAGTCCGACCTAAATTTGTAATATCTTCATCGTATAGTTTAATTCCAGCACTTTTTACAATTTGGTCAGCTGTTTGGTACGGTGTAACAACCTTGGTTCGTGAATTACCGTCAATAATAATTACTGGTCTGGCACGATAAATATTAACCTGATAATCTGACGCGACCAGCTTTTCAGTTAAGGCTGGTTCAACTGCGTCATTGGTATCAACTGCGATACCAGCCTCAGTCAGTGCATCGCCAATAGTTGCCGCCAAAGTCAATATTACTTTTTCATTACCACGATCATGGACAGTTAGCAGTCGCCCCGTCTGATTTTTAGCGCCATTATCGGCATGAGTAACATTAGAAACAGAGATAACAGCCACCGCAATCAAAACAAGTGCAGAAATAATTAATCTGCCTAACAGTGTATTTGATCTATGAATTAGTTTATTCATTTGTCTGATTTACTCGCATTATACCCCACAAAATGATTGTAATAATTATAGCAAATATTCTAGATTTTTTCTAACCTAGCGTATTCGGCATTTAGTTTTTTGGTAGTACCATTATCGAATTGAATTGTCAGCGCCAAACCATCAACTTCAACAATTTCACCTGTGCCAAAAGTAGCCGATCGGACATGCTCACCGATTGTAAACAATTCATCACTATAAAATTCTTGATCAGGCACAACGTGCGGTTCGACTGGTGACGACATCGAAATTTGATCGCCCATATCTTCGATAAAACGCGACATCGGATTATAAGCCCGTACGCCAAATTGCAAACGACTTTGAGCATAGGTTAAATGCAACTCTTCGCGAGCTCGCGTCATGCCAACATAAGCCAAACGTCTTTCTTCTTCCAGTTCCGCCAGACCTGCGTCGTAAACACGGGCATGTGGCAAAATGCCTTCTTCCATACCAACAATAAAGACAACCGGAAACTCCAAACCTTTGGCAGCATGAAGTGTCATAAGCGTCACTTTTTGACCATCACTACTAGTATCGGCACTAGACATCAAGGCCACTTCTTCCAAAAATTCAGGCAACGTGGCAAAACTTTGAGCGTCCGACAACAACGAACCGATATTAGCTTCACGGTCTTCAGCCTGTGGTGTGCCATCTTTTAAATAATCAACATAATTAATCGACGATAATAATTTTTCAATCAACTCCAGTGGTGTAGCCGTTTCTAGCATTGATTGTACGTCACGTAATTTTTCACCAAGCGCCAATAATGCAGCCTTAGCCCGAGTCGTAATTGTGCTAGTTTGGTCAACGTTGGCTAGCGCGGTAATAATATCCATATCACTGTCTGATTGCCAAATCAAAAACTTTTCTAAACTCATGGCGCCAACACCACGCGTTGGTACATTTACAATCCTACTAAAACTCATTCTGTCTTGAGGCTGATAAATTAAGCGCAAATACGCGATGATATCTTTGATTTCTTTGCGATCATAAAACCTGACGCCACCGACAATTTGGTATGGAATCCTAAATTGCAAAAATGCCCGTTCCAACGTATAACTTTGAGCATTTGTGCGATATAAAATCGCAAAATCACCAAATTTTCGAGCACCCATTGTGACATGTGATGAAATTCGTTCAGCCACTAATCTAGCTTCTTCAGTTTCATCATAAAGTGAATGAACCTGAACAGGCGCCCCAGGACCGGCATCGGTCCATAACTTCTTATCAGTTCGCTGAGTATTTTTTTCAATCACATGACTGGCGGCATCCAAAATGTTGCCTGTGCTGCGATAATTTTGCTCGAGTTTAATGACTTTTGTACCCTTAAAATCACGTTCAAAATTCAAAATATTAGTAAAATCAGCGCCACGCCAGCTGTAGATCGAGTTATGCACCGCAATACCGCCAACTATATAATTATGGACTTTGTCGACATCAATATCATAAACATAGCCATCATAATCGTCAGTTGTGACACTTATTACTTGGTCTGATATTAATTCCGTATCTTTTAATATTGGTAAGGACATCCCGGGATAAATTTGTGATGCGGGCATAAACATAAAAGCTTCACTAGTCATAAAACTGTATTTACGTACAAACAATTTATTATCACCAATTACTGACTGAATTTCAGATAAAGTCTGCTCTATTTTGCCGTAATCAAGATTGTGAATCTCGGATCGATACGTTCCAGCTTTACCAGGTCTAATCGTATAGCCCAAATCTTTAAAAACCGCTAAATCAGAGTAGTCGGTCGTATTTACAGATAATCTGCTGGCCGACCATGGGCTAGCAACGGTTGTTCGTTTGTCGCCAAATAAAACAACATTCAGATTCACCCGATTCAACCCGTTTCTAGTTGTTGCCTGAGGAAAGAAATGCGGATAATCAAACATGATGTTGATTTCTTTCATCATTTTTTCAGCACGTTCTCTAGTATCAATAGATTGGAATAAACTATCAATTTGGACCTGATTTAAATGCAATCTTTGGTCAGTTGAAGCGTTAAAAACCATCATAGGGATTCCATATTGATACGACAACAGCGCCTCGTAATACATCGCTTCTTGACGATCACTGCAAACCTTCAACACCCACATTTTATCTGCCCGCTCTTGATTAGCCCGAACCCGCAGACCAATATCATCTTTTTTGCCATCAAATCGCGTGCCTTTTGTTACACCAATTCGATACCCCATTGTGCGTGAGTACATCAAATATACAAAATGATCATTTGTCTTTTCCCACCTAGCAAACAATAAGTGATTTGGGGTAGTTGATATCGTTTTGCCTGAAGCAGTTTTGATTGTAACTATTTTTCCCTGATATTTGAATTTTTTATTATCAATTACATCAAAAAATTCAGTTGCCCCATAACCACTTGCTGAACGCACTGTAGATCCTGATTTAATATCCTCGATTTTTTTTAGACCATCGCTGGTTTCGACTAGACTACCCTCAACCAAACACTGCCAGTCATCGCCAACTACGCAAATATTTTGTTTATCATTAACTAACAATTTAATAATATTATACTGAGCGGCGTTGGTATCCTGATATTCATCAACCAAAATATGTTTAAAGGTTTTTTGCCATTTGGCGCGAACCAACGGTTTTTCTCGTAACAGTCGAACTGTTTCCAACAACAAATCATCAAAATCTAATGCCCCAGCAATTTTGCGCAATGATTCATACTTTTTATAAATTTTAGCAATGTTTTTTTGATACGGAAATTGCGCCGTAGATTCGTAATCGTCCGGCCCAACCATCTCGTTTTTAGCGCTTGAAATTGCGCCGCTGACCGATTTGGCTTTGACTTCAGTTTCACTAACCGACAAACTTTTCATAGCTTGTTTAATCAAACCTTGTCTGTCGTCTTCGTCATAAATCACATAATTTTTAGGGATACCAATCGCTTCGCCTTCAATCCGTAACATTCGCACACAAATACCGTGAAAAGTTCCCATCCAAGGCATAAAACCACGATTAGCGCTATTTTGATTTAATAATAATCCCAAACGTTCACGCATTTCGCGGGCCGCTTTGTTGGTAAAAGTTACTGCCAAAATTTCGTTCGGCCAAACTGATTCGTGTGCTATTAAATAAGCAATATGATGCGTTAAAGTCTTTGTTTTGCCACTACCAGCGCCAGCTAAAATAAGTAGCGGTCCAGATATCGTCTGTACCGCATCACTTTGCGCCGAGTTTAGCCCATCAAGTAAATCCATTACTATCTATTATATCTTAGTTAGGGCTTATTAGCGAGGTAATACAAAGAAGTAAACAGCCGCACCAGCGCCAGCACCAACAACAACTAATACCGTAATCCAAAGTACAATCATCCAACCAGATTTTTTCTTGGTTGGGGCTAAAATAGCTTTGTGATATGAATCAGTATCATAAATAGCACCCGTAGTTTGATCGCCAGTGCTTGGTTGCTCGCTGTACTGTTGAGTAATCGAAACTGGACCCTCGGGTTGATTTGTACTTACTGAAGCCTCAACCACTGGCGCTGCAGCAACAACTGTTGTATTTACTACACTACTAGTGCTGACTGCTACGACAGAAGGTTCAGGCTTGAATTGGTTGACATCGTGCATACCTGGAACATCTGGAACTGTCGTGCTGTCAGATTCAATCGACAACAAGTCAGGATGCAACTCAGCTGGAATAACTGATGCAATTTCAGTCTGAGGTTGAGTATCTTGCGCTAAATCAGTGTGTTCAAGTGGCTTATCAACCGATTCTGAAACTATTTGAGCAGGTTGATCGGACGAAAAGGCGCCCAAAGGACGCTTATCAACTTTTGCACCTGACAAAAATGGTGAATCTTGTGGCTCATTCAACGATTGATTAATCGTATTATCGATATCATTACTAATACGATCAATATCAGCGTCTTCATTGTCTTCTTTGACGGGCTCACTAGACTGATCCTGATTATTGCTTTGGAAATTAATTGGATCAGGCCATTGAGTATTTTTTACATCGTCAGCAACCGCTGGCAACGATTCATCTGCAGGTATCATCGGTAAATTATTGTCAATTGGGTCAAGTGTCACACCTTGACGAGAAACGCGTTCGGGCATAGTCGGATTAACGCGAGTATTTGACGATGGCGGCACTACATCCATAAAACGACCATTACTACGTCGTCCAGCCAGTGGAGACTGTACTGGAGTAGCATTAGAAATAGGTGTAATAACAGACTGCGTTGTCATATCAGGCATGGAAATTTTACCACTACCAAGATCGAGTATTGTATCTTGTGGCTCGCTATCAGGCGTTAAAGTTGGAATAGTATTCTGAACCAAAGAATTTACCGCCTTGTCAAGTTCATCAAAGTCTAAATCTTGCATATTTTCCCTACCCTTTTTTAGCTGCCGTTAAGCTGTTATGTGCTTTTTTAATTATGTCACTAAATTCATGAGCATTCAAGCTAGCGCCGCCCATCAGTAACCCGTCTATACCTGGCAAATTCAAATACTCAGCTGCACTATCGGCCGTAACGCTGCCACCATACAAAACTTGAATTGATTCAGACGCCGCCTTGCCATACAAATGCTCAATCTGTCGACGAATTGCTTTGACTGCTTCGATCACATCAACTGGTAGCGCCACTTGGCCAGCACCAATCGCCCAAACAGGCTCGTAAGCAATAATAACTTGATCGAGTTCTTCACTGGTTATATTCGATAACCCACCAATCAACTGATCATGTAAAACATAATGCGTTTCGCCACTTGATCGCTCCCAAGCAGTTTCACCAATACATAAAATTGGGCGAATATGACTGCGGACCGCTGCAGCAACTTTATTGCGAATATCTTTGTCGTTTTCGTTAAAAATATGACGACGCTCGGAATGACCAACTAAAGCAAATTGGACAATCCCACGTAATTGCGCTGCTGACACTTCGCCGGTATACGCCCCATGATCACGCCAATAGAAGTTTTGTGCCGCCAGTTTAAATTGACGCAAATTGACCTGTAAACTTAGCGATTGAAGTGTAAATATCGAAGGCGCCAAGACAACTTCGATATCACGATGAACTTTAACGAGTTTTGACAACTGATGTAAATACAAACTAGCCTCATGCATATTGAGGTTCATCTTCCAGTTGCCCACGATTATTTTTTTGTCATTTGCCATCTATATAGCCTATTATATATCACTTATGTTTATTTTTTTAGTTTACTCTAATTACGACCTAACGTCTAGTAATTATTCAACAATACGAACTTCGATAGTATCAGTTGCACCGATAACACCAGGTTGACGACCGCTGACGATAATAACCGTTGCAGGATCAGCACCAAAAAGGCCCTGATCTTTTAACTCTTTGGCAATGTCATAGCCCATACTGTCGGTTAGCGGACGGAAATAACTGCGGTTAGCATAGCTTAACGACAATTGCTGAGCCGAACGTAATTCACTAGTCACACTGATGATTGGCAAGTTTGGACGGTGAGTTGCAATATTTGCAGCCGTCGCACCAGACCTTGTTTCGGCAATAATCGCCACAGCATCCAGTTGTTCAGCTAGTTTAACCGTAGCAACGCTGATAGCATTAGTGACTTTTTTGTGATTAGCGTACTTTTCAGTCGTTTGTTGAACCGGCTCGTGATCTTGAGTATATAAAATCACCTTTTTCATAGCCGCTACAGCCTCTAGTGGATATTGGCCATTAGCAGTTTCATCTGACAACATAACGGCATCAGCCCCCTGAACAACAGCGTTTGAAACGTCACTAACCTCAGCCCTAGTTGGCTCGGGCGCGCTAACCATACTGGCCATCATCTGAGTTGCAACAATGCTTAATTTGCCATATTTACGACAAAGGGCAATAATTCGACGTTGAACAATTGGCACAATTTCGGCACCGGCTTCGACCGCCAAGTCACCACGAGCAACCATCACGCCATCGCTAGCTTTAACGATTGCTTCCAATGTTGCATCAACAATTGCAGCTTTTGTCTCAACTTTAGCAATAATTTGCGCACTTGAACCTTGGGCGACCAATAATTGGCGTAAATTATTAATATCATCAGCACTTTGAACAAAACTTAGCGCAACAAAGTCAAAGTCGCGTGTTGCACCAAATTCAATATCAGCCAAATCTTTTGGAGTTAAAATATCGCCACCAAAGTCAGTATCAGGCAAGTTAATACCTTTTTTGCTCATCAAAGTACCGTCGTTTTCGACTTTGACCGTAATTGCGGTGTCACTAACTTTACCGATAATAGTTGTACGAATTTTGCCATCAAAAATGTACAAAGTTTCGCCTGGTTTAGTTTTTTCAGCCAAATTATATTGAATTGGCACGACCAATTTACCATCGTGCTCAGCAGCATAATCTAGAGTAATAATATCGCCAGTTTTGACATCAGTATTTTGAGTCAACATACCCAAACGGATTTTTGGACCTTGCAAATCTTGCAAAATTGCGACAGGTTTAGTAGATTTTGCGGTTGCTTGGCGAATCCAAGCGATTTGTTGGTCGCGTTCTTCATATGAACCGTGGCTAAAATTCAACCTAAATCCGTTGACGCCCGCCAGTGCCAGCTTTTCAATCATCTCTTCAGATGTTGTGCATGGGCCTAAAGTTGCTAGTATTTTTGTTCGTTTAAAGATAACTTTCATAACGAGTATTGTACCATAGGCTGTTATTTATTTTCTACTGACGATTAATTATTTCAACTAACTCATCGTGCACTGAACCGTTTGAAACAATTGCACCCCTAAAAGGTTTGGAATAATCTAATTTACAGCCATCGATGCCGGATATTTTGCCGCCGGCTTCTTCAACGATTAACTGAACCGCCGCCATATCGTGAGCATTAACTAATTCTTCCAAATATCCAACTAATTTACCGCGCGCAATCAAAACAGACTTATAGACCGCACCACTAAACGCCACGGGTTTTATATTCTCGCTCATCAAATTCTTAACAGATTGCAGCCCACCGTAAATTCTTTTAATATTCCCCGTTATCGCTACAAATCCATCACGTAAGGCATCCGTCGATACTGATAATTTTTTGCCATTACAATAACTACCCTGACCCTTTATTGAAGTGTACATTCTGTCCAAAAATGGGTCATAGGCAACTCCAACCTGTGGCTGGCCGTCAACAACCAGACCTAACGAAAACATCGCCGTCGGTACACCCCAAACAAAAGCGTTTGTGCCATCAATCGGATCACAAAACCATTTACGCCCCAGCCCATATTCTGTGTTACTTTCTTCTTCACCAATCACACCATCATCAGGAAATTCTTTAGCTAGTAATTCGATAACTAGACTGTTGATCATAGTATCGGCAATTGTAACTAAACTGTCATCGAGTTTCGTCTTAACACTTTGATCGTTATCAAAGTATTTCAACATAATTTCACCTGC
>CAISVS010000112.1 GCA_903889015.1 uncultured bacterium
ACCAATTGCGACATAAACGTTAACCACGCCAGTTTTTTGTTTAGCCTGATTAATCATCGTATCGATTGTCAAAGCAGTTTTACCAGTCTGACGATCGCCAATAATCAACTCGCGCTGACCACGACCAATAGGGAACATGGCATCAATCGCAATAATACCGGTCATCAAAGGTTCGTGAACCGATTTGCGGCCCATGACACCAATGGCTTCACGTTCAACCAAACCAGTTTGTTTGGTTTTGATTGGCGCACCGCCGTCCAGTGGGCGACCAAGTGGGTCGACAACACGGCCTAATAATTCTGGACCAACTGGTACTGACAAAACGACACCTTTTAGGCGAACTGTATTACCGGCCGAGACCAAACTGTCCGAACCTAACAATACTGCGCCGATTTCGTCTTCCATCAAGTTCAAAGCAAAAGCCTCGACAATACCACTTGGTGTTTCAATTTGTAAAACTTCATTATAGCCAGCATCGCGTAGGCCTTGAACCCAAGCCACGCCGTCTCCGACGCGAACGACAATACCGACACTATCTAGACCTTCAGTCGACTCTAGTCCCGCAATCGCGTCGCGTAGGTCTTTTGAAAGTTCCGCTACTGATATCTTTGTCATATCTTTATCCTTATCATTTCTTATAATTTGTCTTTAATGCTGTTAATCGTCTGGCGATTGTGGTGTCAATTTCGGATCCGGCAAATTCTAGTCGCAAACCACCGAGTAAACTTGGGTCGATGTCTGTGCGTAATTGAACGTCGTCAGCATCAACATTTTGGCGAACCAGTTTAACAACCGCCGCCTTAGTTAGCTCGTCTAATTCGTGAGCAGAAGTTATATTGGCGACCACTACACCGCGTATACTTAATTGATATTCAATGTCACTAATAATCAATTGCTGTTCTTTGGTGCGCTTTGAATCGATCAAATAAGCTGCCAATTGTTGAGCCAGTTGCTTGGCGTCAGCGCCATCAATTAATGACTTGGCGTAGTAACTGGCTATTTTGCGACGAGACAGACGAACAGCCATATTAAATTACTTCGCTTCCTTGATTGAATCAATAATTAATTTGTTGTCAATTTTGTCCGATACGACCTTGCCAACGACTTTTTCAGTCGCTAGGGCTACTAGTTCAATCATTTCGTTTTGAATCGCTTTTTTAGCTAACAAAATTTCACTATCAATTTCGCGCTGAGCGCTAGCGATAATCTGATCGGCTCGTTTTTTCGATGATTCTTCGGCGGCAGCAATCGTTGACAACGATTCAGCCTTGGCACTGGCTACAATTTCATCAGCTTCAATTTGAGCTTTGCTGAGCAATTTAACAATCCTTTTTTCGGTATGATCAGCCGCTTCCTGAGCCTCGGCTGCCGCTTTAGCGCTGGTTTCAATCTTGTGCTGACGCTCATCAACTGATTTCATCAACCAAGGATAGACAAACTTACTTAACAGTAATACAGTGATCAAAAAAGCGACAATCTGAAAAGTCAGCATCATCCAATCAATCCCTAGCACTGTTATCAGGCTGGGGGTGGCAGTTTCAGTTGCAGCAAATTGTCCTAATATTTCCATATTTTATCCAAGTGGCCTATAGGAACTTAGCAATAATGGCAACAATGATACCGATGATAGCTAGTGAGTCACAAAAAACAATAGCTGTAATCATCAATGAGCGAATATCGCTAGCTTTTTCAGGATTACGACCTAATGTCTTTAGGGCTGTTGAACCAATCATACCGATGCTGACAGCTGCAAAAACAGCAGGCAATACGTATGACATACCGAAAACTAATTCACTTAATACTTTTTCCATTTTTCTTCTCCTTTTCGCTTTACAGCGAATTCTTTATTAATTATTTTTTACCATTATAACATCCAAGCTGTTTGGAATTTGTCACTCCACATGCAGCTCGGCAACCGGTTGATGAGTTTCCGCGCTATCACCATGATGAGCAACGGCCAAAGACGTAAAAATGAGTGTCAACACAAAGAACACATAAGCCTGAATGAACCCAATTAACATTTCAAATGCCATAAATATCGGCAGAGCAATGGTCGAAGCATAGCTGGCCAAAACAACAATCACTAGCAACAAAATTTCACCTGCAAAGGCGTTACCGAATAAACGCATCGCCAACGATACGGCGCGCGAAAACTCACCAATAATTTCAAGTAAGCCCTCAAAAAAACCAATTGTATCTTTGAATGGATTACGGAAATAACGTCCAGCATTACCCCAAATACCTAATTGTTTAATCGCAAAAATCTGAATTGCAATAATAGTAACCGTCGCCAAACCAAGTGTAAAATTCAAGTCAGCCGTAGGACTGCGTAAAATCGGCACGCCGTTGACCTTGATTGAATCAAGTCCAGGCAAAACACTAAGCCAATAATTAAATAGTACCAAAAAAAAGATTGTTACAACCAGTGGTGTCATCTTGCGGCCTAATTTACGGTCAGGAATAATTTCATTAATCTGATTTAACAGTCCTTCAAAAACCCACTGTACCAAACCGACAAAACGATTATATTTTTTGTTACGGACAGCATTACCGACGTAAAACAACACGCCCAAAGTGATCACCGTACCAACTAAACCAGTTAGCATAGCATTAGTAACTGAAAAAACGCCTATTTTAAAGACTTCTTTGGCGGCAATATCAACTGCAATTTCGAGAGCGGCAAAATTTGTTATCATTTCTTTTTAAATCCCTTCAACTGCATTACTACCAATAATATACTGGCTGAAAACCCAACAATAACCATAATCGCCGTAAAAACTGGCACAGTATTAAATAGGTGATCCAGCGCAATACCAACAAATGTACCAGCAATAGGGGGTACAGACATCCGAACCGTCGTATCTAAAATCGTCAAAGATAACAAAATAGCCGCAGAACGTGGCTGTTTCAATTTATCGTCATTTGCCATTGGCGACCCTGTCATATATTTTTATTATAACAACCCTACAAGGATATGTACAGAGATACATTTACAACAATTTTTTTGCACAATAATTCCTATCACATAATGTTACAATTACATAAAAAGGTAAGCATCAATATGCCAAGACGAAATAGAATAATAAAACATACTAAAATTACGCTTGTTAACAATTGCCAAACAAAAAGGCAATATTCGACCGAGCGCCAAGCTAGGGAGGTGGCTGATTATCAAATGCTAATTAATAATAATTTGGAATTGTCAGTTTACAAATGCGATTCGTGTAATAAATGGCATTTAACTAGACAAAATAATCACTAATAAAAGTGTCGCAAATTAACACCTCTCGAGGAACGTCCTCTATAGGTGTTAAAAAAAAGAAATAGGTATTGCTTAAACATAACCAATATAGTAAATTGGAAACAGAGATATAATTTTATTATATTTG
>CAISVS010000113.1 GCA_903889015.1 uncultured bacterium
CAGGCATACTAATACGATCTGGATTCAAAAAACGCTCAAACAGCAAATCGTATTTCAGCGGGTCAAGTTCGGTAATACGCAGCGCATAAGCCAAAATTGAACCAGCTGCACTACCACGTCCTGGTCCAAAAATAATGCCACGATCCTTGCCCCAATTGATAAAGTCTTGAACAATCAAAAAGTAACCATTAAAGCCCATATTGCCAACAACACTTAATTCATAAACTGTACGCTGCATAACATCTTCGGGAATATGTTTTTTAGCTTCATCCACCGACATATTTAGCGCTTCATCACGCTTCACACCACCATAACGCCAAGCCAGGCCTCGATAAACTAATTCATCCAAATATGCCTTTTCACTTTCGCCATCTGGCGTCGGGAAGACAGGGATTAATATACCACCTAATTCCAATTTGACATCGCAACGATCAGCAATTAATTTAGTATTTGAAATCGCTTCCGGATGAGTTTGACCCCACCGAGCAATAATTTCCAGCGGGCTGGTAACGTGTAAGTCAAAATCCTTCAAGCTCATGCGCTTTTCGTCGCTCAAAAAAGACCCGGTACCGACACAAAGTAATATCTCGTGCGCGTCTTGGTCGTCATGCATCAAATAGTGCCCGTCGTTGCTAACAACTAACGGAATGTCTAGTTCTTTGGATAATTTTTCCAAATATCCGTTAACTTTATACTGGACTTCCCAACGACCTGGATGGTCAACATGGCCATGATCTTGCATTTCCAGATAATAACGATCACCAAAGATTGATTTGTACCACAAAGCTATCTTTTTGGCTTCTTCGTAATTATCATTTTTTAGGTTTTCGCCAAGTTCACTACTGGCGCAACCTGACAAAATAATCAGACCATCGTTATATTTTTCGATAACTTCATGGTCAATCCTAGGCTTGTAATACATACCTTCTAAATTGGCAATGGTCGATAATTTCATCAGATTTTGATAACCCTGATTATTCATCGCCAAGACCGTCAAGTGGTATCTGGCTTTGTCTTTGGCGGGGTCACGGTCATGTCGTGACCTAGTAGCAACATAAAACTCCTGTCCAAGTATCGGTTTGACCCCAACCTCAATTGCTGCCTTGTAAAGCTCTAAAGCGCCAGACATCGTACCGTGATCAGTAATCGCCACAGCCTCCATGCCCATTTCTTTGACCTTGTTAACCAGATCGGGTATCTTTGTTAAACCATCCAATAAACTATGATGTGTGTGATTATGCAAATGCACATAATCGGACGGTTTTAATTGAGCCCCCATATACTTCTATTATACCTAATCCCAACACTTTTTCATGTAGTAAAAACAACTAATGTTTGAGCATTTCGCCAGCCGGCTATTACTAAACTAGTCATAAGACGTCCCTTTGTATGACCGGAAGAATAATGGCTGGGTTGCCTTGCTATCCGAGTATGTCTGAACGTAGAGAGTTACGCAGGATACAAAGCGAACCAGACATTATTATTGCCGCGTCAGACAAACAGGATGTTGTTGAATAGATTAGTAATGGACGGGTCCGCAGAAATGGCAGTTTTTACCACTACTTCTTCTGCATCGCATCAACAATTTGCTGAATATAATGACCGATTGCCTCTGGTAAAAAGCCCGTGAAACGTCCCAAAATCCAAACTAATACCGCCACCAACACAGTCG
>CAISVS010000114.1 GCA_903889015.1 uncultured bacterium
ACACTATTTATAATATGCAGTACTGCATTTTTGGACTCGTAGCTCAGCTGGATAGAGCGTTAGCTTGCGGAGCTAAAGGTCGCAGGTTCGAATCTTGCCGAGTTCACCAAAATAAAATACCCACTCTCGAGTGGGTATTTTATTTTGGTGATGCTTCGCATGATTCGGTTCTGCGACCGCCAGCTTGCTGGCAAGTCGCAGGTGAGCAGTGCAAGTCTGCACTGCGCAAGGCCGAAAGCCGGATGACGAACGTCACCGACTGAGGCGGGGTCGAGAAAAATTCGGAACGAATTTTATCGTGACCGAATCTTAAGAATTTAATCAGCTTGCTGGCGATATCTTGCCGAGTTCACATTCCTTTAGGGTCTAACCCTTAACAGATACAACAAGTGCAAATTTAAAATATGCCCACGATAGAGCATATTCTAAAATAGATAATTACCACTTGTTTATTTTTCAATCGCATCAACAACACGAATAAACGACCCGCAAACAGCGCCAGCAAAAGACGCAGCGACGGCGAGGGCAAGCAGTTTAATATCAGCCATAATATAACCGAGTAATGAAAATAGCCCCAATAAAACTAACCCGTGAATGAAATAGTAGTTACTTAAAAATTTTCGAAGACCAATGTGTTTTTTCATATCAATTCCTTGTTAGTTACTACTGTTAATCAAATTTTCTGGGTTCAGTCCAACTAGCTCGGGCAAAACGAATAATCCGTCTTTGCGAATCAAAACATCGTCAAACCAGACTTCCCCGCCACCGTATTCAGGTGTTTGAATACATACCAAATCCCAGTGGATGGCTGATCGGTTGCCGTTAAAAGCAGTGTCGTAAGCATTGCCAGGTGTGAAGTGAAAGCTGCCTTTGATCTTTTCATCAAACAAAGTGTCTTTCATTGGCGTATCGATATATGGATTGACACCAAACGAAAACTCGCTGATGTATCGAGCGCCTTCGTCAGTGTCTAATATTTGGTTGATTTTTTCGGTGTTATTGGACGTTGCGTTAACGATTTTGCCATCAACAAATTCAAAATGAATATTTTCGAAAGTAAAGCCTTGTTGTATAGACGGCGTGTTGTATGTTAAATGACCATTGATTGAATCTTTGACTGGAGCGGTGTATATTTCGCCATCAGGTATATTTTTTTCACCGCAACATTTGATCGTTGGTATATCTTTGATTGAAAAACTTAAGTCAGTGCCGGGGCCAACGATTCTAACTTTATCTGTTCTGTTCATTAACTCGCACAATGGGGTCATAGCGCTGTCCATTTTGGAGTAATCTAGGTTGCAGACATCAAAGAAGTAATTTTCAAAAGCCTCGGTGCTCATGTTTGCTTGTTGAGCTATGGCACTGTTAGGGTATTTCAAGACGCACCATTTTGTTTTTGGAATGCGTATATCCATATGGACTGGTTTATGCCAGTAAGTTTCAAATAACTGCATCTGGCTATTTGGGACATCTGATAATTCACTGACATTATCGTTGGCTCGAAGGGCAATAAAAGCGTCCATTTTGTTCATGCGGTCTGTTTCCCAACTAGCGCTCAATTGAAGCTGTTCGACAGAAGCACCTTTTAATATTGAGCGTTGCAACTGGGTATTCACTAGTTCCAAAAACGGCATTGCCCCAACTTTATAAACTTCTTCAATCAAAGCTTTAGTCAATGGCAGTGTGTCATTATTCATTTGAATCAATATCTTTTCACCCGCCTGTAAATTGGTCGAATAATGAATCAAATTTCTGGCAAGTTGTTGAACACGTGGATCTAACATAAAAACCTCCTGATTTTACGATGAAACTGATATACCACCAGCATAAGTCATTGCTGGGTGATAATCCAGTGTCAGACCCACTCGCCACTAACAAATATATTTGCTAAGATGTAATAGAAAGTAATTAGTATTTAGGATGTGGTAATTGAAATTCTACTACCTACTATCTACCAACTACTACCTACTATTGTGGAGAGATGCAGGAGTGGTTGAACTGGCCGCTCTCGAAAAGCGGTAGGGCGGTAACGTTCTCAAGGGTTCAAATCCCTTTCTCTCCGCCAAATTAAATACACCCAACTGGGGTGTATTTAATTTGGCGGAACGGGATTTGAACCCGATAGGGTGCGCAGTGCAAGTATGCACTGCGCAAGGCGATATCACAAATGAACTATGTTCATTTGACTGATTCGCGGGGTCGCCAAAAGTGACCGGATCCCTTTTTATCCGCTCAAACATAAATATCTGTTATTATTTAATCATGAACATTTTACTCAGAAAAAGACTAAGACACATGAGCCCGGCAACAAAAGCAGCTTTAACCTTTGTTGTATTTTGTACATTGTCGATAATATTACCAGTTAATAAATCAATTCTTGATGTGGCTAGTGTTTTAGGCGCAACATCAATCTTTTACAGTATTTTATTGGGATTTTATATATCGGCGGCAATGTCAAATTTAAGTCGGTTAAAGACTTTGACTGCCACTGAAACAGGCGCACTAATTGCGATTCATAGAATTATTGCCTTGTCTGTTCCTAACAAAAAAGACCAAGTCGAAAAAGCCATTGATAAATATCTTATAAAACGTTTTGATTACGAAATAAACGAATACACCGAACCTACAACAGATGAGTATTTTGCTATTTTTGATGTCTTAAAGGGTGCCGAAACGGAATCGGGCGGGCAAGGTGCGGCGCTTAACTATGTCGCTGAGGCGATGTATTATGTTGCGCAAGCTAGACGTGAAATAACTATTGTCGGCGCAAGGATTCTGACGACGGCTTCATGGATGATTCTTTCAATCTTGTCTCTAATTATCGTTTTCTCATTATTTATTATGCGTGACGGATCATTTGAATCTGCCATAGTCACAACTCTACTGGCGACTTCTGCCGTTATGGCGCTATTTATACTTCAAGATGTCGATGGTAATCGTCTTGGAGAAGAAGAATTTTCGATCGGTACTTATCAAGACGTGTTTAGTGCTATAGGTAGACTACATTATTATCCCGAGTTGTACATGGAAGCTGGTCGATTCAAGCCAACGGTTAGGAAATATCGTACGGGCGACTCGGCAAATATAAAGACCATAATCGATAAAAAAGTACAGTTGCCGGAGCCTGAAATAGAAACTTTCTAAATAATCGAGGATAGGTTATTAAAAATGCGCCGTAATGCTGCCTTTTTTCCAGCGCCAAATTCTGACTCGCAAATTTTCCATAGCAGAAAAAAACGCAAACAGTAATGCAATAAACAGCAAATCTTGAGATATTTCAATTAACAGGTAATAACCTATTACGATTCCCAACATAAAAAACCCAATACTAAAGCTTTGCAATATCATCTTTATCTTGCCATAAAGATTAGCGCCAATCGGACGCCCTACCATAGACGAAAAGATGACGCTTATAAAATTGGCGATTAGTTCCAAGATAATAACAATTACAAAAACTTTTATAATAAAATATCCAAAACCAATGTACAGCAGCACGGTCATTATCAATAATTTATCGGCAATCGGGTCGATAATTTTGCCAACATCAGTAATTTGGTCTCTAGTGCGAGCCATGGCGCCGTCAATAAAATCAGTTGAAGCGGCGATGAAAAAAGTAAATAATGCCCAACCAAAAATACCCTTCATCAACAGCCAATAGACGATTGGTATCAAGATAAAACGGATGACAGTGACATGATTCGGCCTGACAGAATACGGAATAAAGCGCAAAATGTACTTGTTAATTTGTTTATCTATCGCATGTTGAACGTTAAAACCAAGTTTCAGCTTTTTTAGCTTCATATTATGATTGTATAACAAATATGGTGTATCGGGTATAATTGACGTATGCAAGAACCATCAATCTTTACTTTAATCATCAACGGACAGATTCCATCTTACAAAATTTACGAGGACGACCGCGTCATCGCTTTTTTAACAAATCACCCATTTAGCGAGGGGCACACACTGGTTGTGCCAAAAAAGCAGATTGATCAGGTTTGGGATTTAGATGACGACGACTATGATTATTTATGGAAAACAGCTCAAAAAATTGCCCTACACCTGCGAAAAGTAATGAATGTTGCCCGAGTGGCTGTTGTTATCAAGGGGTTTGAGGTCCCACATACACATATTCACTTGGTACCAATTGGACATCAAGGTTATGTGAATCTAGATCCAATGCCCGAACCATCAGAGGCTGGTGGCGATCAATTGGCGGCCGTGGCTGAGCGTATCAAATTTTAATTATGTCAATTCGAGTTATTGCCGTCGGCAAAAAACATGAATCATGGGTGGCTGAAGGAATTCAGCGTTATGTTGAGCGTTTAAAACGGCCATTTGTTGTTGAATGGGTACTTTTACCACATTCGTTGCTGCCTAACGACAGAGCGCGTCAGGAAGAGTCACAGCGTATACTTTCGCGCCTTAATACTAATGATTATGTTATCTTGTTGGATGAGCGCGGCAAAATCATCGATTCCCCTGACTTGTCTAGACTATTATTAGCGCCATTAGAGATGTCCAAGGACGTCGTAATTATCATCGGTGGCGCATATGGAGTGGATGACACAGTACGTCAGCAGGCTAATTTTATTTGGTCATTGTCGCATTTGGTTTTTCCGCATCAGTTAGTGCGATTAATTTTGGCTGAACAGATATATCGCGCCGCTGAAATTGCTGGCGGTCGACCATACCATCATCAATAATACGACCTATACTTGACACAAAACAAAGCTTATGCTACGATAAGTTTGTATTATAAATAAAACAAAAAAGTAAAAACCAATATGATATCAGCATTTTCTCACCCACTATCAGTCACCATCTCTTTACTAGCGATGTGCGGTATGTTGTCGCATGACACGCAAATTGACAACGCTGTTTCGTCTGTTGATATAAAATCATCAAAAATTACTAGTATTGACCCCGAATCGGCCAAGATGAAACTTCCCGAACAACATACCCATGTTGATAGCGATTCGTTTACATCCGGAACTGTTGGTGTTAGAGCTCAGCAACCTGCCTCACAAGCAAAAACTGAGGATGAAAAGAAATACGTCACTCAACGTCGATTGTCAGTAAATGCTTTTGGTAGCGAATATTCGTGGCCGTCTATTTAAGGACTTCGATCTCGTGAATTAGGCGCCCTTTGAGCGCTGTTTTTTGTTCTAGCTGTGTACGAGTTTCTTCAACCAAGTTAGCGGGAGCTTTGTCGACGTAGGTTTTATTACGCAATCTGGCCTCTAGAGCGGCGATATCGGTGTGTATGCCGGCCAAACGCGTCTCAAGATTAGTTTGGTGTTCGTATAATGTTTCGGCCGATATATCTAACCAAGCTTCTCGTCCGCTGGCGGCGATGCGCAATCCGCGGGCTTGATCAACAGCCTGAACGTCTTTTAATTTAGCCATCTTTTGGATCAATAAGGCGTTATCTTCGATTAGGCTGTCATTTTGGTACAGTAAACTGTAACGTTTGTTGCCAGGAAGTTCAGAATCGACAAAACGAATTTCGACGATTAACTCTTTGGTGCGAGCAAATTCGGCCGCAGCAATATCATCAAAGACTGGTGGTTTTGGCCAATTAGACGATATCAGCAGGCTTCCCTGCCATGGTAAGGTTTGCCAGATGGTTTCAGTGACAAATGGTGCAAATGGATGGGCAATCTTTAGGCTGGTGTCCAGTACCCAAGCTAACATACTGGGGTTGTCTTGTAGTTTGCTGGCCTCGATGTACCAGTCGGCTACATCGTCCCATATAGCGTGGTACATAGTTTCGCTGGCTTCGGCAAAGCGATATGATTCGATTTTTTGCTCGATATCAGCGATACTGGCAGTTAATTCGCGAATAATCCAGTGATCGGCTGGTGTTGACGGTGTTGGTTCGACATTTTTGTGGCCTTCGCCGACTTTGTCTTCAATGTATCGGGCAATGTTCCATAATTTATTACAAAAATTTCGTCCAGCGACTACCCTGTTGCTGCTGAAAGCTTGATTTTGGCTGGCGCTGCGATTGGCAATGATGCCTAAACGCAAAGCATCTGAGCCATAACTAGCTATCATTTCCATTGGGTTGACGACATTGCCTTTGCTTTTGCTCATTTTTTGGCCTTTTTCATCCAAAACCATGCCGTGCAGATAAACATGCTTAAACGGTACTTTTTCAGTGACGTATAGGCCTAACATAATCATGCGAGCAACCCAGCGGTCTAATAAATCTGTGCCTGTTTCCATGACGTTATTTGGATAGAATCGACTGAGTGGTCCACCGCTTAAAAAGTCGGTGGTAATGAATGGCCATTGGGCGCTGCTGAACCAAGTGTCAAAGGTGTCTTCTTCGCGCATATAGGTTGCACCGTTGACCTCTATGGTTTTGATATCAACACGGTCATCAAATATCCAGTCATCGGGTTTGTTGATGTTTTGGAAAGCCGGAATAGGTATACCCCATGGAATTTGACGCGATATGTTCCAGTCATGCAGGTTATCCAGATATTGAATCAAAACGCGTTTGCGGCTTTCGGGGGTAAATGTGATTTCGCCATCGATTAAGGCCTGTTTGGCGCGTTGTGCCAGTGGTTGAACTTTGACAAACCATTGATCTTTGATTAGCGGTTGAATTGGTAGGCCACTTTTGTAGTCATAACCTACGGTGTGTTCGATTGGTATTTCGCCACGTATTAACTCTTCAGCCTGCAAAAGTGCGAGCGTTAATTTGCGGGCGTCGGCAACATCTATTCCCATTAACTGAGGTGGAACATTGATCATTTTGCCGTCAAAGTCGATAACTTGCAGTCGTTCGAGGTTGTGTCGTTGTCCCATTTCAAAGTCATTTGGGTCATGTGCTGGTGTAATTTTGACAGCACCTGTTCCGAAGGTTTGATCAACAGCATCGTCAGCGATAATTGGTATTACCCTATCTGTTAATGGCAAAAAAACGCGCGTTCCGATTAGATCTTTGTATCTAGGGTCATTTGGGTTAACCGCAACGGCGGTATCGCCGAATAAGGTTTCGGGACGAGTGGTGGCAATAATAATTTCACCAATTTTGTCATAAGTCGGATAAGCGATCTGCCACAAAGTGCCCTTTTCTGTTTTGTGGTCGACTTCGATATCTGAATAGCTGGTTTGGTATTTAGTGCTGTAATTTACGATGCGTTCACCTCTGTAGATTAGGCCGTCATTCAATAATTTTTTAAAAGTTCCGTAAACAGTATCAACCACCTTTTTGTCTAGCGTAAAGACCAAATCTTTCCAGCTGGCGCTGACACCAAGGGCTCGCAATTGCAATTCCATATTGCCACGTTGTTGATCAACAAAGTTCCAGACTTGGCTGTAAAGTTGTTCGCGGCTGAAATCAAAGCGGTTAATCCCCTTTTCGGTCAAAACTCGGTCAAAAACAACCCAAGTTTCAAAACCAGCGTGATCGGCACCGGGGATATATATAACATCACGACCGCGCATACGATAATATCGGGCCATTATATCTTCTAATGTGACGGTTAAAGCGTGGCCAATATGTAAATTACCATTGGCATTTGGTGGCGGCATGACAACGCAAAATGGATCACCTTTGCCTGTTGGACTAAAAGCGCCACTTTTTTCCCAGATGGCGTAAATATTTGGTTCGTACTGATTTGGATCGTAGGCTTTTGCTAGTTTCATGTGGGCGCTAAATTCTCAAAAATTTGTATATTACACGTGAAATAAAAAACATAAATATCAATCAGGCTTTCGCGTGAAAACCCTTTAAATACATACTATTTTATTTCCCATGTTTGTTTTCAGATATCATTATATCATAGTTGGTAGACGGTAAATAGTAGGTGGTAGGTAGTGGGTAGTGGGTCACGATGACGTATAATAGATATATGAAGTTATTGCAGTGTCATGATAAACAGGTGTGGGATGATTATGTAATTGAACATGGCGGTCATCCGTTGCAGCTGGCGGGTTGGGGAGACGTCAAAACAGCGCACGGCTGGAAGGCTTATCGTATATTTTTGCATGATGCCGATGAACAGGTGATTGGTGCGGTGCAGATTTTGGTGCGACATTTGCCATGGCCACTGCGGTCATTAAGCTATGTGCCGCGCGGGCCAGTTGTCGATGAAAATAACAGAGGCGAAATGCTAAAATTATTGGCTGAATATGCTAAAAAAACATATCATTCAGTGGTATTAACGATTGAACCTGATAGTGAAAGTTTTGACGTGCCGCAGGGCTGGAAAAAGTCGGCTAATACGATTTTGCCGTCGCGCACGATTATCTTGGATTTGCATAAATCTGAGTCAGAATTATTGGCGGATATGGCTAAAAAAACACGTCAGTATATTCGTAAGTCAGGCGCCGAAGCGGTGATAATTAGACGGGTGCATACGCGTAATGAATTAGACAAGTGTTTGGCGGTATATCACGAGACATCCAAACGGGCTGGTTTTGGTCTGCATGCCGATCAATATTATTATGATGTTTTTGACAAAATGGGGGATTATTCACCAGTTTTTGCGGCCTATGTCGACGAACAACCGATTGCTTTTTTGTGGTTGGCGATTAGTGCTGATACATCGTACGAACTTTATGGTGGTATGAATGATTTAGGCCAGCAGCTAAGGGCTAATTATGCTTTAAAGTGGCAGGCAATTTTGAAGTGCCGTGAGTGGGGACTGATGCGATATGATTTTGGCGGATTATTGGATGGTGGCATCACAACATTCAAAAAAGGCTGGGCAGCAGACGAGACTTTGTTGGCTGGTACTTTTGACCGACCGCTATCTGTTAATTACGCTATTTGGAATCGCGGTTTGCCATTTGCTAAGTCTGTTATCAGGCGAATCAAAGCTTTAATTAGTAGGTAGTAGGTAGTAGGTAGTAGGTAGTAGGCTCACTAATAATGGTTTACTATTTACTCATTGATAGACTAGGGACGACCTCTAATTCGTATGGGTTGATTGGTTGATTTTTCAACGAATAATAATATCCCATCGATGCCACCATGGCGGCGTTGTCGGTGCAAAGGTCAGATGGGGCGTAATCAATATGAATAGGAATACGCTGCGATAAAATTCGGCGTAATTCGGCGTTGGCGGCAACTCCGCCGGCAATGACGACCGATTTGGCGTCAAAATCATAAAAAGCACGTTCGGTTTTGTCGACCAAAGTTTCAATCGCTGTGCGTTGGAAGCTGGCAGCAAAGTCGGCCCGCTGGACGTCATTTAAACGCTGCGCAAGGCCCGTGGACGGAAAAGTGAAGTCAACGCCTGTTTCGTGCTGAACGGCTCGTAAGACGGCGGTTTTGAGGCCTGAAAAGCTAAAATCATATTTGCCTGATAATTTTGATTTTGGTAGTTTGTATTTCGTTGGGCTGCCGTTTAGGGCAGCGCGGGAGATTGATGGGCCACCAGGGTAGGCAAGGCCTAAAATTTTAGCAACTTTGTCAAAGGCTTCACCTACGGCGTCGTCTTGGGTTTGGCCTAATAATTCATAATCACCGTGATCGCGGAATAATACTAATTGGCTGTGCCCACCGCTGACGATAAGGGCCAGGACAGGGAAGATGGGAACAGAAGGGGTGGCTATTGGAATTTGGCTATTGGCTATTGGAACTGAGCCGGAATTGCCATATTCCATATTCCATATTCCATTCGCTGTTTCTGTTAAGAAATTAGCATAAACGTGCGATTCAACGTGGTGGATAGGGTACAGGGGTTTATTTTTTAATATTGCCAAGGTGCGAGCGGCCAAAGTACCGACCAGCAACGACCCAATCAGGCCAGGGGCGTATGACACCGCTATGGCGTCAATGTCATCCCATGTCAGTTTGGCGTCAGATAAGGCTTGGTTGATTACGGGGTTGATAACTTCGATATGACTGCGAGCGGCCACTTCAGGCACAACGCCGCCATAGACAGCGTGAATATCGATTTGCGAATTAACAACGCTACTTAAAAGTAGGCGTCCGTCCTGTACGACAGCCGCTGCGGTTTCATCACAACTAGATTCAATTCCCAGTATTTTCATCTGTTATATTCTAACACAATTTCATAATCTATTTTTTTGCAAGGACGGACCTTGCAAAAAAACATATCTTTGGCATAGGTGTAATTGTTTGGCATTGTTTCAACTGAGCTCTTTGCAATAACGGGTCTGCAAAAACTATTGAAAAACTTAAAACAAGCATATAATAAGCTTATGCCAAGTCGTAATGTCATAAAAAATGATATACCAAATACGTATTACCACGTTTACGCGCGCGGACACGATAAAATGGATATTTACAGAGATGACGAAGATTATCGAGTATTTCTTAATTTATTGAAACGTTATTTAGGGAGGGTAATTCAGAAAGATAATAGTGGCAGGTTGTATTGTAATTACAAAGGTGAAATAGAGCTGGTATGTTATTGTTTGATGACTAATCATTTTCATTTGTTGGTTTATCAGGTAGATGAGGGCACTATGTCGAAGTTAATGCATAATATTGCAACTAGCTATAGCCATTATTTTAATTGTAAATATCACCTAACTGGTTCAATATTTGAATCTAGGTATAAAGCCTCAATAGTCAGTAGTGACGATTATTATTTACATATTTCGCGGTACATTCATATTAACCCTGTAAATTGGATCGATTACAGATATTCGAGTCTACGTTACTATCTAAATCAAAAAAGTCCGTTTTGGCTAAAGCCACGACGAGTCCTTGATGTATTTAGTTCAACAAACGAGTATCTGCGGTTTTTAAGTGATTATAAAGATACAAAAAAGCCTAGTGACAGTAAGCAATTTAGGCTTTAGGGTAAAAGGATTGTTTATTGTCATTATTTTTCAAAGTGTTTATTTATTGTTTGCAGGGTCCGTCCTTGCAAAAAAACATATCTTTATCTAAGGTGTAATTGTTCGGTATCGTCTTATCTGGAGAATAATTTGAGGCGTACTTTAGGGTAGATTGTTAATTGTTAATATTAGCTATTGCTTAGTAAAAACTTAAGGCGTAGTATGGAAATAACTAGATAATTAAGGAATTTAAACAAGTGGGTATTAGATTTTCAAGATTAAAAACAATAACTTTGGTTGGTAGTTGTTTAATACCATTGTTTATATTGGTGTTGTTGTCAGATTTTGCTGGTGCTGAAGTTGGCTTGAATCAGATATCGTGGACGGATTCGCCGCCGATTACTTATTCTTCTGTGGCTGTTGCTGATATGGGACCTGGGTTTTGTCCAGATAATTTTCAGACTAGATCGGTTGATGGCTATTCTGATTTGAAGCAGGTTTGTGTAAAATCAAGCGATTTTATTAGTTTTGGCGTATTTTATACAGGAATCAGTAGTAATCGAG
>CAISVS010000115.1 GCA_903889015.1 uncultured bacterium
ACAACGAGTGTCAGTTGATAGGGTTTGCCCAGTTAGACAGGTAAAGCCAAGGGTTTGAAGTCCTGAGCAGTCAGTGTAGGGAGTTAATGGATTAGCATCAGTCCATAGTGGGACACCATTGTTAGCAGCTAGGCAAGCTTTGGCATAGGCTACACCAGCGTCACTGGCTGTTTGAGATAGTTGAGCTAGATACTGGGTTTGCAATGCCACACGAACAGCTACAGTTGAAGTGACAGACATTAGTAACACCGTCAGCATGACAATTGATGCGATCAAAACTGTCGGCAAGGCAAAACCACTCAAATTACGAGATTTCATGACTTAATTGTAGCATAAGTGCTTTAACTTATTAACAAGACTTCGCCACCAATTGCTTGGCGAAAATAACCATCGTGACTGACGTAAACAATCGCACCGCTGTACTTTGCCAGCGCTGTTTCTAACTCTTCGATACTTGGCAAATCCAAGTGATTGGTTGGTTCGTCCAAAATCAGAAGTTGTGGGTTGTTGGCCAGCATCGTAATCAACTGAAAACGAGCTTTTTGACCACCGCTCAGGCGCGAAATCGGCGTTTTGCCATCACTTTCAATAAACAAATAGTCGCTCATCAAACTGCGGATTTTGGTCGTCGATATTGATAATTTACGGTCCAGATACATTCGTTCAATCGCGTCTTCTAGCGTCAAATCAAAGTAAACAGGCGAGACCTCTTGTTCATAAACACCAATTCGAACGTGTTTATCCAGTGTAATTTCGCCACCAAAGAATTTAGGTGATTCATCACCCAAAATTGCCTTAATTAGGGTCGTTTTGCCACAACCATTACGTCCTCTAAATTCCAACGCTTCACCCTCGCGCAAATCAATATTAACTCCTTTAAATAAGGGTTTATCGTAACCCAATGATACATCACGGGCTGCCAACAAAACGTGCTTGCTGCGTGATTCTTCATTTTTCAAATTCATCCGAATGTTTTTGGCTTTGAATTTGTCATATTGGGCCGCAACTTTGTAATTCAAATTAGCGGCTGATTCTTTGTCAATCCAAAAAGTTGGCTTTTCTTTGGCCTGAAGTTCGGCTAGTTCAGCTCGTGAATTATTTTCCAATCGTTTAAACTTTTGGATTGTGCCTGGGTTACGTGATTTTTCCTTTAGTCGTTGATAATCAATCACTTTTTGCTTTAAATTCACAATCCGCTTTTCGGCCATTTCAAAATCGTTCATTTGCGTACCAGTCGATACCGCATTTTGTTTCAAATAAGCATCATAATTACCCTTGTAACTAGCATTTTCACCGTCTTTTAATTCGATAATGCGATCAACTTCGTTTAATACATCGCGGTCGTGAGTAATAACCAACATCGCTTCGTGGGCGTTTTTCATCCATTCGACATATTGGGCCTTAGCAATGTAATCCATGTGGTTGGTTGGCTCGTCCACCAGCGCCAAACTAGCATCGCTATGCATAACTTTGACAACTTCTACCAGTCGTTTTTGACCACCGGATAATGTTGAAAAAGCTCGATGAGCGATACCAGGCAGCTGAAAATTATCCAATTCACGCTCAATTTTTTCTTCGATTTGATAAAAACCTTTATCGTCAAAACGCATCAAAGCCTGAGTATATTCGTCAATCTTTTTCATATCTTCGCCCATAGTTTCAGGATAAGTTTCGATAATTCGACTTAGTTCGGTGTATTCAGGCAACCCCGATAAAACGTATTGCAACACCGTCGTATCACCCATATCATGGTGTTCCTGCGCCGTCGAAACGACAACCACGCCACGTTTGTAAATAATCTCACCAGTAAAATCTTTGTCGACACCAGCTAATATTCCAAACAACGTCGATTTGCCAACACCATTACGGCCAACAACACCAACTTTTTCGCCATCATCAATACTAAACTTAATATTACTCATAAGTATTTTAGGGCCAAAGCTTTTTTCGGTAACAATAATATCAGCGATCATTTGTAATAGTGTAGCATAACAGAGGTAGGATTGGTAGATGGTAGTTAGTAGGTAGTAGAGGTAAAGAAAGCCCCAGACGGGTGACGTTCGTCGGGGCGGCCCCAATTTACTACAAAATGGTAATCCATTTTTATAAATTAGGGGCGGAACGGACGGCAGGACCCGTGCCGCAAGGGAATGAGATTATTGAGATAAAAAATGATATATAATAATTGAATGAGCCTACGCCACGAACAAAACAAAACCATATACTACACCTACAACGACAACCCAAAATTACCAGTAATCATCATGATTCACGGCTTTCGCGGCACCCATCACGGACTGGATTTAATCGCCAAAAATTTAAATAATTACCACATCATCGTACCTGATATTCCTGGCTTTGGCGAAACAACACCTCTAACGGACGAACATTCAATCGACAACTACGTTACTTGGCTGGCAAAATTTATTAAAGACTTAAATTTATCAACACCGCCAGTCCTATTGGGACATTCTTTTGGTAGCATCATAGCCAGCAGTTACGCCAGTAAATATCCAACAACCATCACTAAACTAATTTTAGTCAACCCAATCGGCGCACCAGCCCTAAAAGGACCCAAAGCCATCATGACTCAACTAGCTGTCGCATATTATTGGCTGGGGCGAAAATTACCCGAAAAACCCGCCACCATGTTGCTATCTGCCAAACCAATAGTTTTAGTTATGAGCAGCGCCATGGCAAAAACTCGCAACAAAGATTTGCGTAAATTTATTCATAGTCAACACCTGCAACACTTTAGTTCGTTTACTAATCGTCAAGTTGTTGCCGAGGCTTTTAAGGCGTCAATTCACAATACCGTTCGCGATACGGCCGCTGATGTTCCGGTGCCAACACTTCTAATCGCTGGTGATATTGACGACATTACACCACTAAATAAACAACGTGAATTAAATCAAATGTTCCCGGATTCTAAATTAGAAGTTATTTCTGGTGTTGGGCATCTGACCCATTACGAAACGCCAGATGCCGTTGCTAAATTAATTGATAAATTTATTCGTTAATCAATTTTGTATAAATTGCTTCAAATCGTTTCAATGTCGTTTGCAAATCGTGAGTGTCGGCTATTTTAACACTTTCGTTACTCATTTTTTGACGTAATTTAGGGTCAGAAATAATTTTCAACAATCGGTCAGCAATTTGTTCGTCATCGTCTTGATCACACAAAAATCCATTACGCCCATCTTGACACAACTCACTTAACGCACCAGCATCAACCGCCACAATCGGCTGTCCAGATGCCATCGCTTCCAATGTAGCAATGCTTTGTAATTCAGCAGGGGATGGCATGCAATATACTGTGCCGACTTTATGTAGCGCCATAATTTCTTCATCGCTAACTCGTCCTGTAAAAGTAATTTGATCTGACAGCCCCAATTCATAGGCCAGCAACTTCAAATTATCACTGTCCGTACCAAAACCTACAATCAACAAATGTGCTTTGGTTGTTTTCAAGACACGTTCAAAAGCCCGAATCAAAACCGACAAATGCTTTTCAGCATCCAATCGTCCAATATACGAAATAATCGGGTATTCGGTTGGAATTTTAAACTTATTTATAATTTCCGTTGATGGCTTACTAACCTTGAATCTACTTAAATCAATGCCGTTTGAAACTGCTTCAATCGGTGTCGCAACCTTGTCAACTGCCGAACCAAACATGTCAATTGCCGCCTGAGTTGGCAGCGTAACGTAATCTGATTTTGAATGAAACCTAGCGCCATACAGCTTTAACATGTAATTTATCGGCCTTGCAACTGGCGCTAACAAACGCAAATTATCCATCAAATTCTCGGGCATTGCATGATTTGTACTAACAATTGGAATACCGATCTTGTTGCCATATTTCATAACTGCCTGACCAATCATCAACTGCATTTGAATATGAATCACATCTGGTTGAAATTCATTGATAGCTTTTTTAACCTCGCGGTAAGGCGAAATCGAAATCATAAAATTTTGATAAAAAGGAAAGGGAACTGCCGCGGTTCGAACAATCGCGTAATTTCCATCAACTTCTTTATATTTTTTACCAGTTTGACTGGGGGCAATCACCAAAACTTCATGGCCATGATCAGCCAACCCGCGAGCTAAATTTCGACTAAACGTGGCGACTCCATTAACAGTTGGCCAGTGTAAATCAGATGCAATTAATATTTTCATATGTTGATTATTATAACATATGACACGTTTTCAAACGGTCAATATACTACTTAGCACAAGCATAATATGTTATGATATCGACATGCGAATTTGTATAGTAAACGACTACTCATTAGTACATATTGGCGGTGCCGTAACATCACTGCTCGAACAAAAAAAATCACTCGAAAGCAACGGCCACACAGTCTTTGTTTTACAACTGGGACAGCCAGTACCAGACGACAAAATTGACCAATCTAACTTTTTATTTGTAAAACCAACATTTACAACGCCAACAGCTTTTTATAATCTGCCATTTATTTTTGGTACCAAAAAGAATTATCGCAAAGTCAAACAGTTATTAATCGACAATAAAATCGAGGTTGTTCACTTTCAATCTGAATTTAGCATCAGTTATATTACGATGAAAGTTGCCAAAGAATTAAATATACCTTGTGTCTTTACGATTCACACCTTTTTTTGGGAATTCAACGGCAAATTTGGTCACAAATTAATTGCACCGCTGGTCAGATTTATGTTTGAATCAACCATCAAACAAAAAATATTTTTTGAGCCGCTAACCGGTAATCCAGTCGAACAAATGTTAAAAAACATCACTTTATCACTTGCCAAACAATCTGACGCCATCATCTCGCCATCACAACATCAATTAAATACTATTCAAAAATCGAGCATTAAAACACCAGCCTATGTCGTGCCAAATCCATTTATTGCTCCGGCTGATTCAGCGCCAGCAAAAATAATCGACAACACCGAACATCCATTCAGAATGGTTTGGATAGGCCGATGTGCGCCCGAAAAACGCCCAATTCAATTTTTACAAGCCATCACAGCTGCCAGCAAACAAACTAGCAAAAAGTTTTATGTCGACTTTATCGGCAGTGGCGGGTTATTGCCAACAATGCAAAAAGATTTTCAGTCAGACACGATTATTTTCCACGGGCAACAGCCTCACAACAAAATCGTCGAATACATCGACCAATCAGATATTGTCGTATTATCGTCATACCACTTTGACAACCAACCAATGATTATCGCCGAGGGTGTCACCAGATTCAGACCAATATTCTATTGCGACGAAAGATTAACCGAAGGTTTGCAATACGCCGGATATCTGACCAAAGATGAATCAGTCGAATCAATGACCGCAGCCATTGTAAGTTTGGTCGAAGACCCAAAAATAACCTACGATTTATCGTTAGGTGCCCAAAAAAGCAGTTATATTTTTAGTCCCGAAACCTACTCCAAAACCGTCATCGGCATCTATTCCAGCATTGTAAAATAGACAAAAACCACAGGTTAAATATTGGCCGCAACTCTCATTAATGCCGCATCTAGCACGTATAGATCAGTTGCTGCATGGCTTAAGTTCTTCAATAAAAAGGCAACATAATTAGGGCTATCAGCAAATCGATCTGCAATCAACTGATTGGCTTCATTTGGCGAAACCTTATCAACATCCCCCCAAGCTTGAATAACGGTTCCACCTTTATTTAATATTGTTTCAATATTTGCAGCCGCCGAATCATATCGCATCGCTCTAATGGATGCTAAATTATCAGGGTGTAGTGAAGATAATATAAACTTTGTTAAATCTGGAAATATTCTAGTATTACGTTTTGCCAAAACGGCAAAAGGCGTCTCGGGATTATTAAAATTAGCACCTACTACATCTGGCAAATCTTTTCCGGCACTCATGAAGTCCAGCGCTAATTGCCAAGTTGAACGCTTTATAATATTAGGAGTCTCAACTATAACTGTTTTTACAGAATCTGGAGCCAAATCACTAGCGGCATAATCAAGCGCAAATGTTGCACCTTGCGACGGACCAAAAATTATCATATCCTGCGGATTATCTATTCCCGCCATTGTCAACGCCAAACGTCCAATAATTGGCGATGAATCACCATAACTTAAACGTTCACGCTCTTCTGGCGAGTAATTCATATTCGGCTGCCCAATAGTCGAACTTGGCTGTATAACTAAGGTTGCTTTTGGGTCAACAGCATCTCGCATCAAACGCGCTTTTGCTGTCAATCGTGGGATAATTCCTGTGCCAAATTCCGATAAAACTACTACGACTTTATTGGGATCAAAATCTTCTGGTCGGTCAACCACCATACGATAATCTTGGCCATTATAATTTAAGCTTTTCGTTCGCTCTGCAGCCCAGACATCTAAGCCATCAGGTGATAAAGTATCCAAAAAATCACTGGCAGCGTTAATTTGCTGATCAGTCATTTCATCAGGAAGAACACCACGATAATTCACACTTATTTTCTCTGACATATATTTATGTTATTTTGACTCTCAAATCAAATAACCAATTTGTTTATGTTATCACAAAAGCACATTTTTGTCAATGTTTTCAACCCGTTAACCCCATCCTCTGGTACAATATAGGTATGGTAAAAAAGGCAAAAGTTAAAAAACCAAACGCAATCACAAATCGTCGTGCGTCTTTTGACTATGCTTTGGAAGAGGATTTGGTTGTTGGTATCGCCCTAACCGGCATGGAAACCAGGGCCGCTCGTGATAGCCACGTCCAATTAAAGGGGTCGTTTGTGACTATCCGCGACAATGAGTTGTGGTTAAATAACGCCAGTTTCAGCCTAAAATTGAACGAAAAAGGCAATACTAATGCCCGATCCATCGATACTTCACCCCGCAAATTACTAGCTAAACGCAAACAAATTGATAATTTAATTACCCGCAAACAATCTGGAATGAGTATTATTCCAACCAAATTACTAACCAATGGGCGATTTATCAAAGTCGTCATCGCCGTCGGCAAAGGTAAAAAAAATTACGACAAACGTGAAACCTTGAAACGTCGTGACCAAGAACGCGACACTAAACGCGCCCTGAAAAACATATAATAAATTACCCGCAAAATGGTATAATAAGTATATGAAACAAGATGAACTTAATACCAACGTTTTAAGCAAGCTTGATAGCCTGATTACTGAAGTTAAGGCTCTTAGAAGTGATACCAGCTCGACAAAAGCTGACCTAAAGATGATTAACTTGCGCCTTAGAATTAACGAAACGCACACTAAAGCTATGCAAACCGATTTAGGTGATATAAAAACCGATGTTGCAATCTTAAAAAAAGATGTTGGTGAATTAAAATATAATGTTCGCCGACTAGAAGTGCTGCACGAAGAAACCGACGATACTATTAAATCTATATTCGAAGAATTAGTGCCAAATAATATAATGCTAGCTGAGATCAAAAAACATCAAGCCCAGCAGGACGAAACAATTGAATTTCACGAAAATCGAATTGGGTTCTTAGAAAAAAAGATTGCATGAGATTATATTCATGGAACGTCAACGGCATCCGCGCCGTCATCAAAAAAGGCACTTTTCAGGCATTTATTGCCCAGCATCAACCTGATATTTTATGTCTGCAAGAAACCAAGGCCAAACAAGGTCAAGCCGATATTGATTTACCTAATTATCACGAATACTGGAACAGCGCCGACAAAGCTGGTTACAGTGGTACGGCAATTTTTAGCAAAATTAAACCATTGTCAATTATTAACGGTTTTACCGATGCCATTGCCGAAAAGTACGGCCTGTCAGGCGACAGTTATGGCGACCCAGCCAAAGAGGGCCGAGTAATCTCAGCCGAATTTGACGATTTTTGGGTTGTAACCGTTTACACGCCCAATTCCAAAGATGATTTATCACGCTTAAAACTACGCCACCAACAATGGGACCCAGCCTTTTTAGAACATATCCAAGACCTTGAAAAGTCCAAACCCGTCCTGTTTTGCGGTGATTTAAACGTCGCTCACACCAAAATGGACCTCAAAAATCCTAAACCTAACATCGGTAAACACGGTTTTACAGACGAAGAACGGTCTGGATTTGACGCATTTGAATCAGCTGGCTTTGTTGATATATACCGCAGCAAAAACCCTGCCAAATCAGACGCCTACACATGGTGGACGCACTGGGCCAACGCTAGGGCTCGCAACGTCGGATGGCGTATTGATTACTGGTTAGCCAGCAAGTCAATCATTAACGCCGTTACAGATGCCCAAATTCACCCTGACGTTATGGGTTCGGACCACTGTCCAATCAGTATCGAGGTGT
>CAISVS010000116.1 GCA_903889015.1 uncultured bacterium
CCCTTCAATTCGTGCCTGGAAGGATTTGGCTGTTAAACGAACCGGTGCTGGCGGCAATCGTAGCTATTACGAAAAACAAGGCATCAGCGCTTATGCTGGCAGCGCTCACTTTTTATCACCTAACGAAATTAGCGTTAATCGTCGTCACCTGTCAGCTAACTACTTTTTAATTGCCACCGGATCACAATGGATTATTCCTGAAATTCCAGGCCTACAAAACATTCAATACCTGACACCGCGTACAATTTTAGAAACAATTCGCCCACCAAAAAGTTTATTGATTATTGGTGGTGGTGATATTGGTATCGAAATTGCTCAATTAATGGCAATCTTTGGCACCAAAGTTTATATTGTCGAAAAGGCGAGTCGCCTGTTACCTCATCACGACAGTGAAGTTGGTGAATTAATCGAAAGGGTACTGGGCGAACAAAAAGGCGTAACTACCCTGACCCATTCACGCGTTGTTTCAGTCGAAAAAGACGGCCTATTAAAACGAGTTATAATATCTCGCGCTGGCGTTGAAAAGTCAGTCAAAGTTGATGAAATTTTAGTGGCTGCTGGTCGCGCGCCAATCGTTGATATGGGCCTTGAAAATGCCGGCGTTAAATTTACCGCCAAAGGTATCGACGTCAATGATTATCTGCAAACAAACGTTAAACATATCTTTGCCGCTGGTGACGTATTGGGACGCAACAGTCATACACATACGGCATTACTGGAAAGTCATGTCGTTGCAAATAATATTCTACACCGTAACAAAATCACACCAGATTATACTGGCACACCTGAAGCTATATTTACCCATCCTGGTATCGCCACAGTCGGCTTGACTGAGGACGATTGTGTCAAACGTGACTTGCCTATCAATAAAGCCATTGCGCCATTAAATATCATCGCTCGCAGCAACACATCGGACTTTCGTGATGGATTTGTCAAAATCATTACTGACAAAAAAGGTATCGTCCTGGGCGCATCAATTGTGGCACCACACGCCAGTGAGATGATTCACGAACTGGCCTTGGCCATCAAACACAAACTAACCGCCGCCGACATCGCCAGCACCCCACACGCCTTCCTAAGCTGGAGCGAAGCTGTTCGCGTCGCAGCAGGGAAGTTAAGCTAAAAGTTACAGGTTAGTCAATAATTGAACTTCGTTGTTTTTAACATGCATTAAACCACTTTTTATTGTGGCTATATCGCTTTTATCGTGTCCAACTTTCATGACAACTTTCCCTTCACCTAGTTTCATAATCATTGGTGTGTGATACGGCAAAACAACAACAACATCTTTTTTGACGGACGGCACGAATAAAATATCGCATGGACCATAATACAAAATAGCCTTTTCGCTTAGGACTGTTAGTTCGAAGCTGTCTTCTTTTTTTGCCATTCTTCCTCAATCTGGGCTATTGTTGATTTGTTATAAAACATGTCAGCAGGTATTTCATCAACTGCGCCACTTATTATCTTTTTGGCGCCAATAATCGTATCTTTTAATGGTACATAGGCACCTTTGACGCCAGAGAATTTTTCAGACGAGAAAAACGGCTGAGTGAAAAAGTAAGTTAACTTGTCTGCCCGATCAACCGTCAACCTGTCATCTGGCGACAATTCATCTTTACCAAGCACCGATATGATACTTTGCAGTTCTTCGTTTCTTTCTAAAATCTTCTTGGCTTCACGCACGGCATCATAATGATCGTCACCAATTAACAATCTGTCAATCAAAACTGATGTCGACCGCAAGTTATTAATAGCTGGGTAAATTCGTTTTTTTGCTAGATCGCGTGACAAAATAACACTAGCATCAAGTTTACTTAAAATCGTTTCAATCGCTGGGTCATTAAAGTCATCGGCTGGCACGTAAACCGCCTGAGCAGAGGTGATTGCGCCTTTATTGGTCGATGCAATTCGTTCCTCAATTTGACCAACGTCTTGGCCTAATGTCGGTTGATAACCAGTATCCGATGGCAGTTGACCCATAATAGTTGATATTTCATTACCAGCCTGAACGTAGCGATAAACGTTATCAATAAACAACAAAATATCTTTGCTAAACGTATCACGTAGATATTCAGCCACCGTTAAACCAGCATGAGCGGCACGATAACGTACACCTGGCGTTTCATTCATTTGTCCAAATATCAGCGTAATGCTACCAAATAAATCTCGATCGCGTAATTCTTGAATCAATTCATGACCTTCCCTAGTACGCTCACCAACACCAATAAAAACTGACAGACCCTTCATCACGCTAACCAAGTTATGGATTAACTCGGTAATAATGACCGTTTTACCAACACCAGCACCACCAAAAAGACCAATCTTGCCTCCACGAGGAAATGGTGAAAAAAAGTCGATTGATTTGATGCCAGTTTCATAAATTTCAAGTTGTGATTTAACTTCCAAAAAACTAGGTGGCTGTTGACTAGTTGGACGATTTTCGTCGGCGACGATTGCGGGCAAATCATCAAGTGGCTGGCCAAAAGCATTAATCACCCGCCCCAATATATCCTTGCTAAGGGGTATGCTTAACGGCTCTTGAGTATCGACAACTTCCATGCCATAAGCCAAAGCTTCAGTTGGCCCCAGCGCCATACAGCGAACAATTTTATGCTCGGCATATTGCAAAACCTCCATTAATAAATTCAGCTCATGAATAACTAAAACCCTACCAATTGGTGGCACGAATATTGTAAATTGTACATCAATAATTGGACCTCGGCCTTTTACGACCTTACCCTTATTTTGATTAGCTACAATTTCGTTATGCATCAGTCTTTTTCCTTAATAGCTAGCCGAGAACCAAATAACTCTCGCAATTTGGCGTCAATTACGTCACGTCGAGCTTTATTATATAGTAATTTGATTTTTTTCGCCTCGTTCTCAGCATTATCATGACCATTACGCATCGCAATCATCTGGGCGGCGCTGTATGCCAACGATGACTCAGCAAAATAATGATGGATCGTCAGTCCGACAACCGCTTCATTAATGTAATTCACCAAAGACTGCGGATCAGGATCAACAATATACGTTTTAGCGTCTTCAACCGTTATTATATCGTTAGGATTAATTTGCTGATTGCTAACTTTAATGCTGTCTTTGACTGAAAAAGAAGCTGTGCAGACGGACTGTTTTGATAAACTGTCAAACGACGGATATACCATCGTGACATGCGAATAACCCGAAACCACTTTATAAATTGGTTGCATTAATTCAAGAGAGATATTTTTTGGACACGAAAAATAATGCATCGTACGTCCGTCCGTATCTTTGAAATGAGCTTTGGCCATTTTACCAGCAATTAAAATATCGGCGTCATGTTCATTTTGTAATCGTTTAGCTTCTTCAATAACTCGGTTCATTAAGCTGCCAGTCATGCCCCAATCAATGCCAATCATAACAATTAAATGTTTGTGCGTAATCTCAGGCGGTGGTGGCGCCAATTGTTTTAGAATGCCATATATTCGCCAAATTTGCTGAAAATACGGACGACTACTGAGAATATCTTGCTGCATTATCGAGATTGTGCGGGCTGCAGTTTGCTCCAACATATCTGTCAGACCCTCAAGGTCATTCATAGCGTTCAAGGATTTATGTAGTGCTTCTATATCTCTCATTTCAAGATATCCTCATTACCACGCAACAAGCTATCAACTGATTCAATCTCAGCAACTAAACTTTCACGTTTCATTGTTGGTTTTATAGTATCTGTTTGCCATAAAAAGTCATGCATAAATTCCTTGAAAATTACTTCAGCATGCTCATAACTCATTTGTAAAACCGAGCTATTAATCATTGACCGATATGGCTCTTTGTTGGCATATGCAATAACTTGTTGAATTAGTGTTGGTATCTGTGAGGTCGACCATTTGACAGCCGTCCGAGAAACGATTAAGTACATCAAAATAGCCTGATCACGAATATTGTAATAATCATCGTGACTTTGTGTAAAAATAACTTTTGCTCTTTCGCCAATTTCAAGTACGTTAACAGACTCGTTGCCGACTTCACTACCGAGTGAGCTAAACTTGGCAATTTCTTCATACTTTATCATCGTATCTTTGATATTCTCTGACAAATACCGAACCAGTGGTGGTTGGTTACGGTCACCAATACGCGAAACCGAGAAACCGCTATCGATTGGTGGTTGCGCGCCTTGATTGGCCAAAGTTTGCCGGAACAATACGTGACCGTCAGTAATGGACATTAAGTTGGTGGTGATAAAATCGGTCGCATCTTCACCTTGTGTTTCCACAATTGGTAAAGCCGTTATTGTACCACCGCCAACTTGTTTACTAAATGCCCCGCAACGTTCCAGCAACCTAGA